>JALZUF010000026.1 GCA_023301785.1 Alphaproteobacteria bacterium
CCGTCAAGGACCACGTCAAGGACCACGTCAAGGTACCGCCGCCGTCAAGGACCACGTCAAGGACCACGTCAAGGTACCGCCGCCGTCAAGGACAAGTAGGTCAAGACCTGTAGAACCGCCGCAGCGTCGAGGACGGCGTCGAGAAAGAAGAAGAAGAATCCAAGGACAACGCCAAGGTACCGCCGCAACGTCAAGAAGAAGAAGAACCCAAGGACAACGCCAAGGTACCGCCGCCAGGTCTAGTCTAGCCGTCGCCGTAGAACAAGAAGAAAAGACACCGACGTTGAGGGAAAAATCCAAGGACAACGCCAAGGTACCGCCGTCTTCCGCCGTCAAGGACGCCAAGGACAACGTCAAGGACGCCAAGAACAAGGCCAAGGTACCCCCGTCAGAAAGTCAAGGACAAGGACAAGGTCAAGGACAGAGTCAAGGTACCGCCGTCTTCCACCGTCAAGGACGCCAAGGACGTCAAGGACGCCAAGAACAAGGCCAAGGTACCGCCGTAACGTCAAGAAGAAGAAGAACTAGCCGGCAGGAAGGATACAGGTCTAGTCTAGTCTAGTCTAGGAGTGACACCGACGTTGAGAGAAGGACGGCGTCAAGGTACTCAAGGACCCAAGAACGACGCCAAGGACCCAAGAAAAACAGCATCAAGTAACCCAACACCCCAACAGTAACCCCGCGGACCAACAACCCAAATCCACTCGACCACGACACCAAAAGCCCCACAATAGCCAGCGCTTTCAACTTCCTCTGGGGCTCCAATCCCGATCAGCGGGAGGAGGAGAGGACAGCGCAGGGAGACAAGAGAGCAGAGCGAGCGAGAGCCAGACGCGAGGCCCTCGACAGGTGGGACACACAGCGGGACGCGGAACTACCGGCCACACAACCCAGAAACCAGTTGGCCCCACCCCCGCCGCTGCCCCCACGCCCACGCACGCCCCCGGCTCAAGGAGATCAGCTCCCGCCGCCCGCAGAAAACCCGGGACGAACCCCGGAATCCAGGGTACCAGCCCAAGACCAGGGCCGGACCGGGGAGAACGAGGAGCCGCAAACAGAAGACCGCGGCCACACCCCGGCAGACCAAGGAGAAGACGAGCCACCACAACCCACAGAGCCGCCAGAACCACCGGGATCTCCAGGACCACCTCAACCCCCGGACGAAGAACCCGACATGCCAGCCCAAGCAGACGACACCAACCCCCTCAGGTTCCGCCTGAAGACTTCCGCGGACAAGTTCGATATAACCACGCAGAGAGAGAGATGGGACCTGTGGCTACAGCAATGGGAGGTCTTCATGATCATATCCGGACTCGAGGACCTCGTCACGACCACGGACGGGGCGGAGGACCCAGAAAAGCAGAGGGCTAAGAAACGCAGGACCATGGCCGCCCTCAAGCAAGCATTCACCATCGATACGATGGAGACAATGAACTCCCTAGGCCTCACAGACGACCAACTACAGGACCATGAGGCCATAATAGCGGCCATGACCGCCCACATCAACGGCACCAGCACACCATGGGTGAGGAGGCAGGAACTCATCACCAGGAAGCGCCACGAGGGGGAGCAGTTCGACGACTTCCTCGCCGCCTTGCGCTTCACGGCGAGCAAGTGCCGACTCACACCGGCCACGAGAGACCTGATCATCACCCTGACCGTCATCATTGGCGTCAGGGAGCCGGAAGTAACCGAAAAACTCCTGAGAATGCCGGAGAACACCACCCTGGAGGAGGTCGCCACGAAGGCCAGAGCCATAATGGCCTCAAAGACAGACCAGTCCGCCATCACCAAGGGGATCAAACCCACGGCCAACAGGATCCAGGTGGTAGACCGCCCACCACCCCAACACAGGGGACGAGGGCGAAAGCCAAACCCGGTCGTGCCAGGTGGATGCAGCAAATGCGGCCACCCACAGCACCCACCAGGAACACCATGCCCAGCAGTGGGCAAGTACTGCATGAACTGCGGCACCGTTGGCCACTACAGCAGAACATGCCCCAAGAAGACCCCAGGCAGAGGAGCACCGACCGCCGCCGCGACCGAAGCCACCCGCCCCTGCCAGACCACCGACGCCACCCACCCCTACCAAACCACCGACGCCATCACCCCATACACCAGGCCAACCACGAATAGCGCAACGGCCAGGAGAGCCAGGGGACCGACCCAGAGGAGGGGAAGACCAGACGGAGGAAGGGGGAGACCACACCCACCGCGGCCACAACCACGGGGGGGAGCGGTCGTCACGTCAGCCAGAGCCACCGACTTCGAGAACTTCAAACCCCTGCCTCTCGTCCCAATCACCCTGCAGGGAGCAAGACGGGAAGTCGAATTCCTGGCAGATACCGGCGCGAACTTCTCGGTCATCTCCCTCCGGGACTACGAAGCAGCAGGCCTCGCCCCGGGGGACATAAGCACGAGAACGCCAATGGCACGAGACCCCGAGATGGCGGACGGATACACCGGCGGCATGCACGTCATCGGAGCGGTGCGCCTTAAGGCCACAGCGAACCAGCGGTCCACCCTCATAGACCTCTACGTGGCGAACAGGGTCCGACAACCCTTGCTGTCAAGGGACGCCACGCTGGCACTCGGGGCACTACCCGTACCGGGACCGCAATGACGGCCAGCCAACCCCTCACCCACCATAACCAACGCCAGCCAAGCCCACCAACTTGACCGCCAGAACACCCACACACAAGCCACCCGCGGCAAACGCGGAGTGCTAGCCACCCGCGGCGAGCCTGCCACCCGCGGCAAAAGCCGGACCCTGCCGGCCCCAAGGAGCGGGGACCAGGGAGAAAGCCCCCCATTGGGAGAGGGGAACGACACCACGGCCGCGCCCACCACGACTCCAAGAGGCGGAGACACGGACG
>JALZUF010000027.1 GCA_023301785.1 Alphaproteobacteria bacterium
GTCTTAATCGCGCGTTAAATCTTTTCCCATGATGTGCCCTCACGGGTATCTTTGATAGCAATTCCCATTTCAATTAATTCATCACGGATTTCGTCTGAGCGTTTATAATCTTTATTATCTTTTGCCTCAATACGTTCCGCCAATAGCGTTTCAATTTTTATAACATCATCATCAGAAACACTGTCGTTAATATTGTCTTTCACAACATCAATTCCTAAAATCTCTATAGCTTTTTCAAGCATACCTTTGAGATTTGGTAAAGCTTCGTCAACTTCCGGACTAAAAATAGAAGATAAAAGACTATTTAATCTAGATATAGCTAAAGGCGTATTTAAATCATCAAGCAATGCAGAAGTTACGCTTTCTTTGAAGTCAACATTTCTAACGGAATCAACATTTTCTAAAATCTCATAGGCACGTTGAATACGCTCATAAAGCTTACCAGATTGGTGTAAGAGTTGGTCACTCCAATCCAGAGGTTGACGATAATGTGCCATTAATAACGCAATTCTTAATACTGGTCCTGGAAATTTTTCTATCACGTCATGAACCAATAAAAAATTGCCTAAAGACTTAGACATTTTTTCACCTTCTACGGTGACGAAACCATTATGCAGCCAATATTTAGCAAAACTGGTTGGATCGGTTGCGGTATCATTGGCACAACAGCTTTGCGCGATTTCATTTTCGTGATGGGGAAATTTCAAATCTGCACCGCCGCCGTGAATATCAAAAGGAAGCCCCAAATGTTGTTCTGCCATTGCCGAACATTCAATATGCCAACCAGGACGACCACGCCCCCAAGGGCTGTCCCACCCTACTTGATCGTCAGAGCTTGGCTTCCATAGCACAAAATCAGCAGGATCGCGTTTGTAAGGAGCCACTTCAACACGCGCGCCAGCGATTTGTTCATCACGGCTGCGCCCTGATAGTGCGCCATAGGATGGATCAGACGGCACATCAAACAAAACGTGACCTTCAGCGGCGTACGCATGGCCTTTATCAATTAATACCTGCGTCAGGGCGATCATATCATCAATATGCTCAGTCGCTTTAGGTTGTATATCTGGGGCATTAACGCCAAGGCTTGCCATATCTTCATTATAGATACGGGTATATTTTTCTGTAATTTCAAGAATAGGTACACCCGCCTCCTTGGCGGCCACCATGATTTTGTCTTCAACATCGGTAATATTGGATACGTACGTTACTTTTGGATACAAGCTTTTCATCAAACGCACCCATTGGTCAAAAACCACCGCCATACGCGCATTACCGATATGGGCGTAATTATATACTGTTGGGCCGCAGGCATAGATTTTAATATGATCCGCATCCAGCGGCACAAATTCTTCTTTTTGGCGGGAAAGGGAGTTGTAAAATTTGATCGTCACGGCAATTTACGCAAAACGCACGCGTTTTACGCCTTTATCAAGGGTCATGGGTTAATTTAGGAGTGAATTATAGCTTTAAGCGCAACAACCGCAAGAGCAGTCTTTAGCACAGCCAGCAGAACAATCACATTTTTCGCATGTACAGCAGTCGCAATTGCAGGATTTGTCATGTTTTTCTTGAGTCATAGGCTTTTTTCCGTCATATAAGTGCTTAATTAAAATTAATTATAGCATAAAAATCATGAGCATTGAAAAATTTGAAGCCAAATCGGGTGAAAACATAGAAAAACCTTCTCGCGAAGAAGCGGAAAAAGCCGTTGAAACGCTACTGAAATATATAGGTGAAAATCCTGAGCGTACAGGCCTGAAAGAGACACCAGCGCGTTATATACGGGCATTCGATGAGTATTTTGAAGGCTATACGCAGGATCCTGCGAAAGAGTTGAGCAAAACGTTTGATGATATTGATCGTTATGACGACATGGTTTTGGTTAAAGGTATTGATTTCGTATCGCATTGCGAACATCACATCGTACCGATTGTCGGCGTAGCGCACGTAGCTTATTGGCCAGATAAAAAAGTTGTCGGCATAAGTAAGCTGGCGCGTATCGTTGATATTTATGCCAAGCGTCTAACAAGCCAAGAAAAAATGTCACGCGACATCGCCAACGTTATTGATGATGTTCTAGAAACAAAAGGGTGCGCCGTTATTATTGATGCCAATCATCAATGCATGAGCACACGCGGTGTTGGAAAAGCACATTCATCAACGGTGACAAGTCATTTTACAGGGTTATTTAAAGATGACCCACATACGCGCACTCGATTTATCGAGATGATTAAATAATGACAGCACACTTCACTCTTCCCAAATGGTATGACTTGCATGTCCATTTTAGACAGGGTGAACCCATTGCAGATTATATCGACGCCCATTATCAAATGGGATGTTGCGGTGCGTTGGCCATGCCAAACACACAACCGCCCGTAGCACGTGTGAGCGGTGAAAATACCGAGGATTATTGGACGATTGAGGGGTATTTAAAAACACTAAATAGTGCCGGTGCAGATAAATTTGATGATCTTATTGTGCCACTCTATTTAACACCAGATACTACACCAGACATGATTAAGGTTGGTGTTGAAGCAGGATTACTGCGGACTGCTAAGTATTACCCACCGCACGGCACAACCAATTCGGAACATGGCGCGGACCTAAAAACATACATGGATAATGGTGTCTTTGCCGCGATGGAAGAGCATGGTGTTATCCTGAATATTCATGGCGAAGAACACGGCCTGAGCGGTGAAAATTATTTTGGCGCTGACACCAATGCTGAAGATTATTTCTACAAAAATAATATGCCTAAACTTATTAGCGCGTTCCCCAATTTAAAAATTGTCTGCGAACACATCACAACAAAAACAGCTGTTAATTTTGTGAATAGCGCGAGCGCAAATGTTGCCGCGACGATCACACCGCAACATTTAATGTTTACAGTGGCAGATTTATTACAAGGATTAAAATATCATCTTTATTGTCTACCGCTTGTGAAGTTTGAACAAGATAAACAAGCGTTATTAAAAGCGGCGACATCCAGTGATAATTCTAAATTTTTTGCAGGCACTGATAGTGCACCGCACGCAGTGAAGGCAACGCAATGCGGATGCGCCGCAGGGTGCTTTACGGGCGGCATTGCCCCGCAACTTTATGCAGCCGCATTTGATTTAAATGAAAATAATTTTGAGGCTTTTAAAAATTTCTTATGCCTTAATGGTCCGGCGTTCTATGGATTAAAAGTTTCAACCGAAACATTTACCTTAACCAAAACGCCAAGCAACCCATCTGTGCAAGGCAACGCGACACCGTTGCATATTGGCTTAGGCTTAGAACAGCTTGATTGGACATTGGCCCTATGACTTGGATTATTGCGGGTTTAATTGCGCCCTTTTTGTGGGCGATTACCAGCATTATGGATCAAGTTGTTTTTCGAAAACACTACACCAATCAGCCACTTTTTATTATGACGATCAACTGTCTTGTCTGTATCGTTCCGTTTATCTGTTTAAGTATTTACGATCCGAGTGTTTTTTCGGTTAATCTAGTTACAATAGGATTATTGATTGGCACCAGTTTTGTGAATGCCGCTAGTTTCATTGCTTATTACATGGCCTTAGAAAGTGATGAAGCCAGTAACGCCGTTCCTATTTTTCAGCTACAGCCCATTTTTATTTTCATTGTTGCTTATTTTCTTTTTGGCGAAACAATCACAATAACAAACTCTATTGGAGTCGGCCTGATTATCATCGCCGCTTTATCGCTCGTGATCGATTTTGAAACAAAAAAATATAATTGGCGCACTTTGTATTTAATATCCATCACAGCGATTGTGATGTCTTCGACGACAATTCTTGATCGTTATATTTTAAAAGAGATTGATTGGGTCGGCACATTCGCATGGAAAAGTTTAGGTTACGTTCTTTTTTCTTGTTTTATTTTCAGCCTCAAACCAAATCTATTTATGCAATTTAGAGAAAGATTAAAGCATCCTATTCAAAATGCATTTCACTATATTTTTACAATTGAAATTTTAGCCATTATTGCCAATGCTTTTTTCTTAATCTCTCTAGCACTCGCGCCAGCAGCTGGCTTAACGCAAACTTTATGTGGCCTTATGCCGTTCTTTGTTTTGGCCTTGGGGTATGCTGGATATAAACTTGCGCCAGAGTACGTCAAAAAACCTAAGCAAGGATTCCACCTTGGATGGCACTTAACGTGTTTAGTTGTCATGTTGGTTGGCGTTTATTTAATATATTAAAACCATGTTTGATTTATCGTTTGAAAATTTAAGTTATCTTTTTATTGGTTTGGTCACCAGCGTCATAATCTTATTGGCGATCACAAAAATAAAAACACGCTATCCCTATTTTTCACGCGGTACATTATTAACGCCCGCCGAGCAAAAATTTTACAAAGTATTGAAGGCCGTCACAAAAAATAAATATGATGTGGCCTGCAAGGTTCGTCTTGCCGATATTATTAATTGTAGTGATATAAATTGGCGCCGAGGCTATGGCCCCAAAATTTCATCTAAACATATTGATTTTGTTTTATTTGATCCTGTTACAACCGACATTTTGCTTTGCATTGAGCTAGACGATAAGTCGCACGAGCGAAAAGATAGGCAAATTCGCGATGATTTCGTCAATAAGGCCTTAAAAGCGGGAAAGACGCCTCTTGTTCGTTTCCTTGTCGCATGGGGGTATGATATGGCAAGGTTAGAGGTCGACATTACGCGTGCGATACAATCATAACAATCCTGCCCAATACCAACCTAAATAGCGTACTATGAAAAATATATACAATTTTATCTAAATTTTACTTATGTCAAAATAATCTTTTTATTTCAACATCATAAGAAATTCGCTATACTAGTTTTTACCAATTCGGTGTTTCTTTGGTATTCTTAAGAAAGGTCTTGTTAACTGTTTTATCCTACAATGAAAAAGGTGCGAAGCCGTTACAAAACATATAAAAAAAACAACAGTGAGTAATATTCGCAAATGGGGCAGAGTTCAGAGAATAAGTTTCAAACTTATGCCTTTTTTGCGCGGGACAGGATGTCATGAGTAAGAAAAAAAACAAAAATCCAGCAATTTCGGATAATTTAACACGCTCTACTGCTTATATATGGAAAAGCAGACTAAGCTGGCGCATTATTGGCGCAGTTTTCTTTACGATCCTTTTTGTTCAAGTTGCCATTTTAATTCTGACGATCAAGCAAGAAGAAAATAAGCTTCTTGCTGAGATCAGAGAAACTGGTCGTTCAGCGATTGCTTCTGTGATTAACCCAAGAGTGGGTGCGTTCCAATCTCCTATTTCAGACATTAGCGCCAATCGTGTTTTAGGCTCCACAATTGTGAATGGCTTTAGTGTTTATTCAACAGATTACCTTCTTTTAAAAAGTTATGGCGAGGCGGCCACCATTACAATGATGGATCGTGACGGCCTGAGCAAAACGTACAGATCTGATAATGGGGGATCTTATGAAGTTGTTTTCCGCCCAGATGATTTAAGAAAATCCTATATTGTTGTTGCCCGACTGAATTCAGAAAAAGTTGGCGATCTTGTCCTTGAATACGTCAAAGAAACAATGATCATTATGTTATTATTGTCGTTATTTGTAACAACAGTCTTAATGATTGCCTTAGGTCACTGGTTATTAGAGCCTATTTTATTCATGCGTGATAATTTGATCTTAGCGCGCCAGAACCCTGAGAACCCAAAAATACCTAAAAGTCCCTATGCCAATACAGATGAAATTGGCGCGACCATAGAAATGGCGCAAACTTTGATTAATCAAAACGCAGAAAATATGCAGCAGGTGCGTAGTGCAGCCGAAGATAAAATCCACAAACTGGCCTACTTTGACCAATTAACTGGCCTACCAAACAGAACATTATTCGCGCAAAAGCTAACTGAGGCCGCCTTTACAGAAGATGCAAGCAAAGCCAAGAAGTTCGCTATTGTGACATTGGACTTAGATCACTTTAAAGATATCAATGATTCCATGGGGCACTCGGTTGGAGATGCTATCTTGCGTGGTGTTGCAAAACGCTTACGTTCAAAAATAGATGCAGAAGCCGTTGTAGCGCGCGCCGGTGAGGATGAATTTGCTGTCACTATGCCGCTTAATGACGAGTTCAAAACAGCCAACGATTTAGGGGCGTACGTTGCCAACCTAATCCGTGATAAAGAATTTGTGGTTTATAACGAGTCTTTCCAAGTGAGAAGTTCTATCGGTGTGGCAACATTTCCAGATGATGGTGAAGATCCAAATACAGTATTGAAAAATGCAGATATCGCGCTAAACCGCGCAAAAGAAGAAGGTCGCGACCGTATTTGTGAATATACAGAAGACTTTGATCGCGCCGTTCAGCAACGCTTTAAAATGTTGCGTGATCTACGTGATGCGCTAGAAAACGATGACTTAACCGTTTTCTTCCAACCACAATTTGATTTGAAATCTGGTAAGATTATTGGCGCAGAAGCCCTGATCCGTTGGTTCAAAAAAGACAAGAGCAAAGCCGGTGGCTCCTACATCTCCCCTGCTGAGTTTATCCCTATTGCAGAACAATCAGGTCTGATTGTGCCTATCGGGGATTGGGTTCTAAAAGAAGCCTGTAAGACAGCCAAAGGATGGCACGACAAAGGTCAAGAGATTCGTATTGCGGTTAACGTATCTGGCGCACAATTTTATCAAAGTAATCTGGTGAAAAACACACAAGAAGTGATCAAGGCTTTTGACATTCGTCCAAACTTGATTGAGCTTGAAGTCACAGAAAGTGTGTTCATGGATGATATCTCTATCGCTGTTGATACCCTGAAAGGCTTGCATGAGCTTGGCGTTGAGCTAGCCATTGATGACTTTGGAACTGGGTATTCATCGCTCGCTTATTTACGTCAGTTCAATATTGATCGTTTGAAAATTGACCAATCTTTTATTCGTAATGCCTTAAACAATCCTGATGATGCGGCGATTACACGCACAATCATTAGCCTTGGTCATTCGCTTAACCTGCAAGTTATTGCGGAAGGTGTTGAAACCAAAGATCATGAGACATTCTTATTGGCCGAAGGTTGTGACGAAGTGCAAGGCTTCCGTTATTGTAAGCCAATTCCAAAAGACGAATTCTGGCAATTTGTCACTGACTATAATGGATCATTAGACAGCTTCGATAATGAATAGGACTTGTCAGTAAGCGTCCCAATGCTTATAAACGACAACTATGACAACACAAAAATTCAGCTCTTATAAAGCGCGCCCTTTAAAAGGCATCGCGCAAATCCCTGGCGATAAATCTATATCGCATCGCTCCCTTATGTTTGGTGGCCTTGCCATTGGCGAGACTGTTATTCACGGCCTGCTTGAAGGTGAAGACTGCATTCATACTGCCGATGCCATGCGTGCGATGGGCGCGGATATTATATGTGACGACAAGGGCGTATGGCATTGTCATGGCGTTGGTACTGGCGGCTTGAACGAGCCAACAGACATTCTTGAAATGGGTAATAGTGGTACATCAACGCGCCTGCTTATGGGCTTAGTTGGAGGGCATAATATAACAGTCACTTTTAGCGGCGACGGTAGCCTGAACAAACGCCCTATGGGCCGTGTCATTAAACCTCTTGAACAAATGGGTGCAAAAGTTATGAGCGCGGATGGCGGACGCCTGCCCCTGACCATCACAGGACCAGAAGATACGTTAGCGATTAAGTATAAATTACCTGTTGCCAGCGCGCAGGTAAAATCATGTGTGATGTTGGCAGGATTATCTGCCGCAGGCACGACCAGCGTGATTGAAACAACACCCACACGTGACCATACCGAAAATATGCTACGCGCCTTTGGCGTACCTGTTGAAGTAGAAGACCTCGAAGATGGCGCACAAAAAATTAGTCTGACGGGCGGACAAGATCTCAAAGGCACAACTGTGCATGTACCAAGTGACCCAAGCAGTGCCGCCTTCCCTACGGTTGCGGCGTTGATTGTTGAAGGATCAGAAATTGAGATGCGCAATATCTTGATGAATGATCGCCGCAACGGAATTTACACCACATTAAAAGAAATGGGTGCAGACATTGAATTTAAAAATGAACGCATTGAATCTGGCGAAGATGTTGCCGACCTGATTGTACGCGGCACAGGCAGTCTAAAAGGAATTGATGTTCCCGCCAGCCGCGTGCCGAGTATGATTGATGAGTTCCCTATCCTAGCAGTGGCCGCATCCTGCGCGAACGGCACAACAACGATGACAGGTCTGGAAGAATTACGTGTTAAAGAAAGTGATCGCTTATTGATGATGTTTGAAGGCCTAAAAGCCAACGGCGTCGATTTGGAAATGGGCGAAGATTGGCTGACGATCCGTGGAAACGGTTCACCACCAACAGGCGGCGGCGAAGTTGAAACCGCCCTTGATCACCGCATCGCGATGAGCTTTATGGTGCTGGGCATGGCCACATCAAACCCAGTGACAATCGATGACAGTGCGCCAATCCGCACCAGCTTCCCTAATTTCGTAGATTTAATGCACGATTTAGGCGGCAACATGATGCCAAAGAATAGTTAATACGCGCCTTTTGTTGACATATTATCACTCAATATTTATAAATATCTTTATTATAAATTTTAGAAAAGACATAGATCATGCTTGGTAACATCTTAGAGAAACTGTCATCTGTCGATTTACTCGAAGATTTCTTTCATGGAACTACTCCATATTATTCTAATGAGGGTTTTTTGCGCTTTGATTTAGAAGAGTCGAAAGGCTTCAAAAGCTTAACATCGATAACAAGGCAAGCAACAAATAAAAAAGCATTAGGGCTTAAGGTAAATAGCAATGAGGATTTTGCTTCAATCGAACTACACAGTGCCGATCAAAACACATCAGTGACTTATACTACCAATGATCCTGAAACAGGAAAACCATCTTGGACTATTCAACATACGTCTAGTAGCTACGACGAACCTACATCACTATCTTTTGAATCAGAGGAAGAGGCAAGCACAGCACTAAATACAATTTTAGAAACTGAACCAGCTGTTCTTCGCCTAATTCAAACGTCAAGAATCGCTCCAGTACAATTGATACGCTCCACAGTTTCATAAGGCATAGAAACTAAATTTTATTTAACTTCTATGTTTCTTCAACCTTATATCGCAACCAGTTATCTAAGCTGCGGATATTTGGTTGCTCACCATTAGCATGAATATAGCTATCGATGACGTAGGTAGTGCCCGTTTCTATTTCAATGATAGTTGCGGTGTTATGCGGATACACGCCCATTACTAAATTCCCTTTGAACGCAGGATTACCAACACTATGAAATTTTAAAAACTTGGCATCAGCCATAAAATTTAAATATTTTGTTGTGTTAATTGTCTCGTCTATACAATCAAGTTCTTGATAGCTCTGGCGACGCAAGGGGGCTTTGGGAAGATCATCTTCCGTGTTGGCAAGCTTACCTGTATATTGCTCCATCAAAGCAATAGCTTTACCAATTTTAACACGTTCTTGGCTTGCATCTTTGACGGGCTTTTTAAAGATCTTTGAAATCTGTTTCCACTCGTGATTATTAAATCCAAGCCGAATAGATTTGGTACAGCCATAACCATGACAGTATAAAAAATCATCTTTGCTGGCGTTTGGATCAGGGTATTGCCCCAAGTTTAAACCTGCCCCACCAGAGCAAGAAACCAGCATTAAAAATGAGATGAGAAATAAAAACTTCATGGCTATCATTTTAAGCCAAGCTGGTTTAAATACTACCTATGAATAAAAATTTCGTTATTGCCATCGATGGCCCCGCAGCAAGCGGTAAAGGATCCTTGGCAAAAAAGCTGGCTAAACATTACAATTTTGATTTTTTGGATACAGGCGCACTTTACCGTCGTGTGGCCTTGAAATGTATCGAAAGAAGCTTAGAACCAGACAAAACAGACAGTATTATCCAAATTTCGTACGATTTAGCGCAAAATCCGCTAAAATCATATGATGATAATGAGCTTCGTACTAATGAAGTGGGCGAAATGGCGTCAAAAATCGCCCAAATTCCCGATGTTCGTAAGAATTTAGACGATTTACAGCGTAATTTTGCGAAAAACGCACGAAAAGGCGCTGTTTTGGATGGTCGTGACATCGGCACAGTGATCTGCCCCAATGCCGATGTGAAGCTGTTTATCACCGCCTCCATCGAAAAAAGAGCCGAAAGACGTCATAAAGAGTTGCTTTTCAGAGGTATAAACGTTACAAAACCTGAAGTTTTGGCAGAAATGCAGGAACGGGATACGCGGGATGGTGAACGTCTAGATGGACATTTAGCACCCGGCCATAATGCCCATGTAATCGATACGTCTGATATGACCCCTGAACAGGTGATGGACGCAGCGATTGAAATCATTATGCCCCTTTACAAGTAAGGGCCCTTAAGCGCGCAAGCGCGAGGAGGCTTTTTCTTCCAAAACTTATAATGGATTTATGTCGCGGGCCCCTATAAAAAACTTAGGCGCCGTAAAACGATGGCATAGGTTCATAAATCAAACTAAAGAAAGACTCGGTCTTAAGCGAAATCGTAAAGACTGAGTAATAGGTACTTACTATGGCTCAAGCAGCTAAAACTATTCCCGATAGGGAAGAATCCACGGAATTTGCCGCTCTTTTAGAGAGCTCCATGGAATCACAAGCCAAACAAGGCAGTGTGGTTAAAGGTAGAATTATCGAAGTACAAAATGATGCCGTTATCGTTGATGTCGGCCTCAAATCTGAAGGAAGGATTTCTCTTAGAGAATTTGCCGTCCCTGGACAAGAACCAGAAATCAAACTTGGTGACGAAGTAGACGTATTTGTTGACCGTATGGAAGACAGAAATGGCGAAACCGTTTTATCACGTGAAAAAGCCCGCCGCGAAGAAGCATGGGTTGAGATGGAAATCTCTCACAAGAAAAA
>JALZUF010000028.1 GCA_023301785.1 Alphaproteobacteria bacterium
TTGACCTGATTCATGATCAACTTTCACGCGGAAAGATGGATCTTCAGCAGCCAAACGTTGTAGCGCAGTAGACATTTTTTCTTGGTCAGCTTTTGTTTTTGGCTCAACCGCAATCTCAATAACCGGCTCAGGGAACTCCATACGCTCAAGAACGACAGGCTTATCCATATCACATAAAGTATCACCAGTTGTTGTATCTTTCATACCAACGAAAGCAACAATATCACCAGCAAATGCTTCTGTTATTTCTTCACGGTTGTTTGAGTGCATAAGCAACATACGACCAACACGCTCACGTTTACCTTTAACAGAGTTTGAAACGTATGATCCTGATTCAATTTTACCAGAGTAAATACGAGCGAATGTTAACGATCCAACAAATGGGTCATTCATAATTTTGAAAGCCAAAGCAGAGAAAGGCTCGTCGTCTTTAGGCTCACGACCCATTGGTGTATCAGAGTCAACTTCCATACCTTTTGTTGTGCCAATATCAATTGGCGAAGGAAGAAAATCAACAACGGCATCAAGCAATGTTTGAACACCTTTGTTTTTAAAAGCAGAACCACAAAGAACAGGAACAAACTTATTTGCAATAGTACCTTTACGGATACAAGCTTTTAAAGTTTTCTCATCAGGTTCAGTACCTTCTAAGTATGCTTCCATGGCGTCATCATCCATCTCAACAGCAGTTTCAATCATCTTCTCACGCCATTCATTGGCTTTATCAATCAAATCAGCAGGAATATCTTGTTCGCCGTATGTCGCACCAAGTTGCTCGCCATCCCAAATGATGGCTTTCATCTTGATAAGGTCAACATGACCAGCAAATTCATTTTCAGCACCAACAGGTATCTGGATAGCCAGCGGTGTCGCACCCAGACGATCAATAATCATTTGTACAGTGTTGTAGAAATCAGCACCGATCTTATCCATTTTATTAACAAAGCACATACGAGGCACGCTGTATTTATCACCTTGACGCCAAACTGTTTCAGTTTGAGGCTCAACTCCAGCATTCGCATCAAAAACAGCAATCGCGCCGTCAAGTACACGTAATGAACGTTCAACTTCAATAGTGAAGTCAACGTGTCCTGGTGTGTCAATAATGTTCAAACGGAAACGTTGACCGTCAAACTCACCATTTGGTGCCGCATCCCAGAAAGTTGTTGTCGCAGCAGACGTAATAGTAATTCCACGCTCTTGCTCTTGCTCCATCCAATCCATTGTTGCCGCGCCATCATGCACTTCACCAATTTTATGTGACTTACCAGAGTAAAACAAAACACGTTCTGTACACGTTGTTTTACCAGCATCAATGTGTGCCATGATGCCGAAGTTACGGTAATTTTCAATTTTATGTTCGCGTGCCATCTTATTTTTCTCTTTTTAAATCTTTAATTATTACCAACGGTAGTGAGCAAAAGCTTTGTTTGCTTCTGCCATTTTGTGCGTATCATCACGCTTCTTAACTGCTGAACCACGGTCATTTGCCGCATCCAAAAGCTCAGCCGCTAAACGCTCAACCATTGTGTTCTCACTACGCTTACGTGCCGAACCAATCAACCAACGCATCGCCAAGGCCGTTGCGCGATCCGCGCGAACCTCAACAGGCACCTGATAAGTTGCACCACCAACACGGCGTGAACGAACCTCAACCTGTGGACGCACTTTTTTCAGAGCCTTCTTAAAGATCGCAAGACCTTTTGAACCAGCCTGACCCGAAGCAGAAGTTGTACCTTCCTCACCTTCAGTATCATCAGTAGCAATGCCCTGACCTTTTTCTTCCATGATATCCATGGCGCCATAAACAATATTCTCAGCGACAGATTTCTTTCCGTCTAGCATGATGTTGTTCATGAATTTTGATAAAACCAAATCTCCAAACTTAGGGTCTGGTAGAATTTGTCTTTTTTCTGCTGCGTGTCTACGTGACATATTTTAAACCTTTATCTTATCTAATTACTTAGGACGTTTCGCGCCGTAGCGTGAACGTGATTGTTTACGATCTTTAACACCTTGCGTATCCAATGTTCCACGAACGATGGTATAACGCACACCAGGCAAATCTTTTACTCGACCACCACGAACAAGAACAACGGAGTGTTCTTGAAGGTTGTGACCCTCACCAGGAATATAACAAATAACCTCAAAGCCTGTTGTTAAACGCACCTTAGCCACCTTACGTAGCGCAGAGTTCGGTTTCTTTGGTGTTGTTGTATAAACACGAGTACAAACACCACGAACCTGTGGGCTTTTATTTAAAGCACGGTTTTTCTTAGACTTAGTAGCCTTCTTTCCACCTACTAGGCGGGGCTTACGGACAAGTTGGTTAACTGTTGGCATGTATTCAGCCTCTTTCTTTAATTCAAAATTATGTTGGATGGGACAGCCTGCCTTTAAACACTAAAAAAAGCGTTACCTTGAGTTGGAAGGCAACAAGTTTAAAAAACAAACTTAGGAAAATCGAGCCGCGTCTAGCAAAGTCTTTATTTCTAAAGAGTTGGCTACAGCCGACCCATCCAGATTCCTTAAATTTGAGCGGACTATAAGGTGAAAAGACCCAAGCCGTCAAGCACTGATTAACAAAAAATTAAAAATAAGTGAATTTT
>JALZUF010000029.1 GCA_023301785.1 Alphaproteobacteria bacterium
GTCATGCGAGGGACTTGTCTCTTTAAATCAGTCAGATCTGTACTGAAGGGCCCTCTCGAAGAGAGAGAGGGTCACTCCTGCTTAACTGCAGGGGACAGCGGACCGCTGGGATGTCACAACCAACCTTCCCAGTGGCTCACCAAGCCTTCACACATGCAGCAAACTGGTCCGCCCAGCTAGGGAGAAAAACCCACGGGCATGTGTGTTGGAACAACTTGGGGGTTCGTTCGTGTGGGCTAAATTCCCACAAATTATTACGCCACTCAGTCCTAATCATAATCAACTTTAATGTCCCGATTAGTTAACACCAACTATGACAGTACCCGCCAATGCGGAGTGCTGTTCTATAGAATGGGAACAATATATATGAGCACTGCAGCTGACAGTAATGGGCCCATATTGGGGCCTAATTACAGCCACCTGTATGTTAAAGGTAATTGTAAGTTTGGGTTTCAATCAATCAGTCATAGAAAGCTATTTGCTCACTATCATAAAGTTCTAAATCTTACAAAATATAACAAATTTGCTAAAGTAATGATAATATATTATGCTTCTAAATCACAATCATATATGAAAGAGTTTCCAAGCATAGCTAACCAAAAGGTAGTCCTTCTTACTAGTAATGATGTATGCTCTTTAACTATAGGGAATGCATGTGCGATGCTTTTTAAAAAATGTCTTGAAAGTGAAATGAGGCTTTTGAGAGAAATTACACATACTCCCCTGTTGAATCTTTATAAAAAAGCTGAACAACAGATGTCACTATGTGAGCAAGGGCATCATAAGAGGACATTTTATCCAATTAAATACTCAAGCAGTCTTTTCTTGACCCCCATAACTGGTGAGGCAACTGCTCTAAAACATGCTAAGTTTTCAAAGTTATTCTCCTTAAAAAACAGGAAAAACTTTATAGGGAAATTAAAAAAATCCCCAAAAGTATGTAGAAAACTAATCATACAAAACCCTCTGTGGATTTTTATATCTTTATCAGTTTATCTGGAGCTTTTGGGGGCAATTTCCTGTCCATCAAAATCAATGATAGTTAAATTGACCGATTGTTATTTTGCTGATCTAGAAATTAATATCTATACCAGGAATAGTTTTCCTTCACTGATACTTAGTCTGAGCATGGTTACAGAAGCTATTTGTATGCAATATATGTATATTGAACTGGCAGACAGTACAGTACAAACAATAGATATTCATGACGTCGCTATGAAATCTTGGGATGGATTATACACAAAAACTAAAAGTGTCTGGAACGGATTATATTATACACGTACACTACACCCTGCAGTCATAGAACATAAGGAATCCAAAAATTGTCACCCGCCATAACCCTACTAAACCAAAATGGCTGAAATATTCTTTACCCAATGCAACCTACAACGTGCCAGGCTAGCTCAAATGTTATTAAACGGGAAAATTAGTAAATTAAATAAACAAAACAAAAACTTTGTATTCTTTGTACAAGAACCTTGTCAAGGAAAGAACAATGCCATTCTACAACCAAACTCTGTACAAAAATTTTCATGTGGCAAACAGCCTAGAGCTGTAGTATATGTGGATAAAAATACCCCTGCATGGTACTTAGAAGACTTATCACATAGAGATCTTGCTGTAGTCCAAATTACTGTAAAAGGCAAACCTATTATAATAGCTAGTAGCTATTTAGACTATGACAACAATGATGTAACAACACCTGAACTAGAGAGACTACTAACACACAGCCTAAGCAAAGGGTTAATCATAGGTATGGATAGTAACTGCCACAGCAGCTTATATGGACCAAGTAATAATGCTAGAGGAGATAAACTAGAAATAATAATTGCAAACCATAACCTAAGGGTTGAGAATATAGGCATGGTCCCAACGTATGAGAGCAGAGGTGCAGCAACATGCATTGATGTTACTCTAACGCGCAATATTAGACAGTCAATCATGAACTGGGAAGTGGACAGAGGCTACAATGCCTCTGATCACAACTCAATTACATACGAACTAAAGCAAGACTACATAAAGATTCCTAAAACATGGAAATGGCACAAAGCCGATTGGGAATGCTTCAGGGAAGAAATGAGCAAATTTAAATTAAGTATACCGGAAGTAATTGACCAACAACACTGTGAAGAAATGGTTAGTAGCTATTACAAAAGTCTAAGGCAGGCAACAAAAAAAGCAGTACCGAGAGGAAAGGCTAGAGTAATAGACAAAAATAACCCCTGGTGGTCGCCCAAATACAAAGAGATGAGATGGAAAGTCAACAAACTATATAAGAAACAATTAGACAAACCCACAGCAGCTAATATCAATAAATATAAGGAGGAACATCAGAAATACAAAAGAGCCTGTGAAACAGCTAGAAAAGAAGCCTGGCATGACTTCCAAACAAAGATAGACAGCAACAGCGAAGCCAATGTGCTTAGGAAGATAATTGAGGGAAGTCCACAAGCTAACCTAGGCGCCCTAAAGAAACCAGACGGCACCATGACGGAGCCTGGAGAAGAAACCATTCAACAACTAATCAACTGTCACGTAGTGGGGGCTACTGATGTAAAACCCACCCAATACTCCAATATAAAAATAACTAAAACCGAACTATTAAATTGGGACAATGATATTGTAACAAACACTAAAATAAAAGCGGCACACAACGGCTTTCAAAACAAAAAATCTCCCGGTACAGACTCTATACAACCGTTAATTTTAAAACAACTACCAGATGAAACCATAGACGAATTAGTCTTAATATATAAAGCATGCTTACTCCTGGGATTTACACCGACAACATGGAAAGAAGGCAGATTAGTATTCATACCCAAACCTGGTAAACCCTCATATAAAATAGATAAAGCATGGAGACCTATTACACTGACCAACTACCCTTTAAAGACTCTGGAAAAACTATGTTCTTGGCATATGGATGACAATATAGCCCAAAATCCACTTCACGATAGACAACACGGTTTTAGGTCAGATAGAAATACGGAAACTTCCATCTCTAATGTATGTAACTACATTGAAAAATACATATACAAAGGGGAGTATGTCCTGGGAGTATTCCTGGACATACAAGCCGCCTTCGACACAATACAGCCAGAAAAGATAAGGGAAGAACTACTGAAATTCGGGGGGAACCCAAATGTAGTAAATTGGTATTACAACTACATCACACACAGAAACTTACACATACACATAAAGGGAGTAAAAAAGATAATATCAGCTAGTACAGGATTCCCTCAGGGAGGGGTATGCAGTGCAAAATTCTGGGTTATAGCATTCAACGAGGCCATAGAAATCATCAATACACTTGGGATATATGGTAATGGGTTTGCAGATGACTGTGTAGCGTTAGTAGGAGGTACGAACCTGCATCACATGATGAGCAGGATGCAAAAAGTGGTAACAAGACTTGAAGTTTGGGGCAAAAAATATGGTCTGACATTTAATCCAGCAAAAACGGT
>JALZUF010000030.1 GCA_023301785.1 Alphaproteobacteria bacterium
GCTCCCTCAGAAGCGCATGCAACCCTCGGAGCATTTATCGCCCCCTCAGGAGACTGGGCAATCGAATTCAAAAAAAGGAAAAAACAAACGGACAGCTGGCGGACAACATTGACAGATCAAAAAACAAGAAATACACCGCTTGGGCTGCCTACCGGAGCACCCTCACCAAACAGATTAGCTACTCGGCTCCGGTGACCGGATTCAGCGAAGAACAGTGCGAAGAACTCCAGAAGAGACCAATATTCGAGTTATTACCTAAGCTACATGTCAACCGACACTTTCCTAGACCTGCAAGGTTTGGACCTGCTATTATGGGAGGCATGGGCATGATATCTTTTTATTGCATCCAGGGAAACGAACACCTGGCATTTCTCATAGGCTATCTCCGATGCCAAGATATGACGGGAAAGCTGATCGCAATCGCGATCATGTGGGAACCATTGATATCGGGAACGAAAGAACATGTCTTAACGAGATTCGGGTCAAATGCACACGAATATCTCGAACCAAGCTGGACGAAGCGACTATGGAATACCTCCATCAGTCAAATGCCGAAATCCACATGAATGATCCCTGGACCATAGCATACGCGAGGGAAAATGACGGGCACATAATGGACACAGTCACCATAAACGAAAGCTGCTCAGTCAAGAAAGCCGTCAATAGATGCAGGATATACCTACAAGTCTCGACTATCTCGGATATTACCACAGGAGATGGAAAGAAAATTCATCCAGATTACATAAAAGGGACCAAGCACCAGAAATCTCTACTCAAATGGCCAACTAAAAAGAAACCTCCCAAGAGCGACTGGAAGGAATGGAGGAGATGCCTGGGGAAGCTTTCGATAGAAAATTCGCTAAGATCACCACTAGAAAAGTGGATATCACCCTCCAACATGGAATGGGAATGGGTTTTCTCAGAAGGATCCCTCTACCACAAAGGGAAAACATCGAAAAAACACAAACGGATATCCGAAACTTCCCGAAACAGATTCCATCTGACAGGAGCGGACTCAACTGCCCCGAGCGTACTGACCAAAGCCACCACCATAAAAGGAAAACGCGCGATTATAGGGTCATGGACGGGAAACGCTGCGAAGGAAATCGAATCATTTACGCTCCCACCCGGACTACACCACCCGAAAGATCATCTCGAGAGCGCTATAGGGCGAAGAACGATTACGGACGATGGAGGCAGAAAAACAGCGGAGGCTCTGAGACTCAGAACCTTGTCGATAGCGAGCGATGGCTCGTACATCCAATAGACAGAAAAAAACACATACGGATGGGCGTGTGATGATGGGCACGGAAACGTGGCATGGGCTGGATATGCAGCCCTCGAAGAGATTGGCACCATCAGTTCATCCTACCGAGGGGAAATAGCTGGGATGATCGAAACGATAGCAGCAGTCGAAACGATCACGCACAAGTTCCAAATTGACGGCACCTGCAGACTGATATATGATAGTGAGAGTGCAGGGTCCCTCTTAACAAAACACGTTTGTAAGAGTGTATCCCTCGGGAACAAAAAAGATTATGACCTGATAGCAACTCTCCAGAAGACCATCAACGAATCGAAGATAAGAATCTCCCCAGTGTGGGTCACGTCACATCAAAGCATTATACCGTTCTCGAAAGAAGCTCACCTGAATAATACCACCAATGAAATGGCTACGAAAGGCCACAGCCCAAATGCACCCATGTGCAACCCAGCAGAATGGCCCGAACAAACCGTATGCGTATCAGTCAATGGCAACCAATGCCCTGGAAACTGGTGCGAGAAAATCATCGAAACTATCCAAGAACACAACTACGAAAAATTCCTGAAAGAGAAATTCAATTGGAATGACAACCTGCTCACTATGGTGGATTGGGAACTTCGTGCATCACTCGAAAAGCGCAAATCTCCAGCGGAAAGAGCATCGTTCTGCAAGCTCACGCACCAGTGGACAGATACCGGTCACCTAGCACGCAGCACTGGGGAACCCACCTCATGCAACGAGTGTGGGGAACCAGAGACGTGGACTCATGTGCTAAAATGTAAAAGGAGAGACGAACAGCAAAAAGCACACTGGAAAACCTGCCAGAAAGAAGTAGAGAAAGAATTGAGCACCCCAACGGCTACAATTGCAATCATGCGAGGGGTGTGGCAATGGCTCAACAGACAAACTCCCGAAACGAACTCCGTCGCAGAAATTGAACAAGAGAAGCTGTCATGGGAACAAATATTTCTCGGAAGACCAGCATACAGCTGGCGAATCGAACTCGGAGATTTCTCTCTAACTAAAATGCTCGTAATCGCTTCATCCATCCGGAACTTCTCCAGGAATATGTGGGCAACAAGAAACCACCATCTACATGGAGAAGGGAAAGAAGAAGTCAACACAAAGAAACGCAGCAAACTTCAGGCGAGAATAAGGGACGCCTACAAACAAAAACAAGAAGTAGATGACATAGATGGATCGGTCTTCGACACGAAAATGAAAATTAAACTCAAGCAGACCAACAAGCAACTTGCCTCATGGCTCTCTATCTTCAACAAAGCCAAGACCACAACTCGCCAAAGACTAAAGAGCACAAACCGAACCTGGGACATCCGAGCGTTTCTATGCTGATATTCCCACCCTCTCATTCTGAGAATTCTTCCGCATACTTCATAAGTGTGACCCCTCCCTCGAAACACCGAGGTGGCAACAATCGATAAAGGGCGCACGTTAAAAATTACTTAACAACATTTGTAAAACATTTGTCTGATCCCATTCTTCTTGCTCTCACAAATATGTCCTCGTTTTTTGTGTCTAATCTGTTTGATACGTCTTCCCTGAGTGTCACTCTGTGGGTGAGGTCAGGATATGTGAATGTCATAAACCCTAGGGCTATCCGTGGTTGGCTTCCTGGGCCCGTAAGCGATTTTATGAAGATTCACTTCTCTTTAAGTAGCTCCCATACTATGCCCTGGGCCAGTCTTGTGATTGCCCTGCATGGTTTTTCCAGTCTAAAGGCATTATGGTACATCGTATCTTGGTTGTTAGATTTGATTGGATGAACATAGTTTGATATTTCATCATCATAGTGAGGGTAGTCTGTGGGTTCTTTGATGAGGTTGAGGTCTTCGTCGATCCAAGGTATTATTGATGACGCATCGACATGTTTGACCCTGTTGAAGAGTTGAAGAACATCGCCGAA
>JALZUF010000031.1 GCA_023301785.1 Alphaproteobacteria bacterium
AAATCTACCCTTGTTCGCGCCGCGCCGTTGCTTAAGAAATACAAATTCCCCTTTACCGTTTTGTTATCGCCCGAGCGCCTGCAAAGTAATGACAAAAGATATCTAAGCTTAAAAGACCTTAAGAAGCTCAAAAAGCTTCCCCTTATTAATTTTGGTATTCATCCCGCCGCCTATGATGATTATGCCTACGCCACCATTGAGCAAAAGAAACATCATCTTAACAAAGCGCTTGGGTTCTATCGTGATATGTTTAAGGCACAGCCAAAGGTATTAGCTTTTTCAAACGGTCTCTACACGCAAGACGATCTTAACATTATACGCCCTTACAGATTCAAAGCGGTCTTGGGGCATCAATCAGGGGTGGCATACAAGAATAACCATGGTGATATCCTCCCTCGTTTCATCATGACCGAGAATTACGCCAACCAAGACCGGTTCAATATGATTGTGAATACGCTCCCCCTTCCTATGGAAGATCATGCGCCAAAGTACACAGTGATAGAAAACAATGATCCAATCATCGGGTTCACGGCAAATGAGAAGTTAGAACTTGATCGTCTCAAATGCTACGCATCGGATCAGCCAAAACCTGCAATTGAATTACTAAACAACCGTATCGAAATTAGGCTTGCCGCTCAAAATAACGATGCACGCACACGCGTTAACTGCACAATACCAGAGGGTCAAAATGATCAAAACCAAGAGATTCATTGGCGTTGGAGCGGGTTCTTAATTGACGCAAGCTAATGACACATAGATCGTGTCACACTGCTTGACGCACCTCAAGCACTTCAGGAACATAATGGCGAAGCATATTCTCAATACCACTTTTTAGGGTCATGGTAGAGCTGGGGCAACCTGCACACGCGCCGCGCATTGTCAGATAAACGATCCCTTCTTCGAAGCGGTCAAAGACAATATCGCCACCATCCATTGCGACCATCGGACGCACACGCGTCTCGAGCAATTCTTTGATTTGAAGCGTTAGCTCGTCATCATCTTCATTCGCTTCAGCTTGCGCCGCATTAGGCTCCATACCTTCGCGGAACAACGGCATACCTGTCATTGCATGATCCATGATCGCGGCCATGATAAGGGTCTTTAAGGCTTCCCAATCCGCATCATCGTCTTTGGTGACCGATATAAAATCAGACCCATAAAACACACCTGTGACACCATTCAGGCCAAAAAGCTTTTGCGCCAATAGTGACACCGCCGCCTCTTCTAACGATTTAAATTCAGCGACACCTGCTTCCATGACGGTTTTACCCGGCAAGAATTTAACGGTGTTCGGATTAGGTGTATTTTCGGTTTGTATAAACATAAGAGATTTTTAAGCCCTATTACTTAAAACGTCAATCTTATAGATTTAGTAGGCTGTGGTGCCCTCGGGGCCTGTTTGTGCCCAAAAATGTATATCTGCTTCTTTTAGGAAGTTCGCGTAATTTCCCGTTAAATGCTCGTGATACATCTTTTTAAAATCGATAGATTTGATGATGCTTCTAAAATTAGGGCCCCACCTATCATAAGCATGATTAAAGCTGGAGCATTCCACGATATAAAGTTTGTTGTAATAGAGCGACGCAAACATGATTCCACGACGTTGTTGCATGGCCGTTCCGTCACGCATGCTATACGTACCAAAAGCATAACTAGCCAACCAGCGCCCTAAACCCGCGCCATCAAACACACGATCTATCGTGTAATCATCATAATTGGCCATGTACGATTTCCAAAAAGGAATACTTACAGCCGTGCGCTGAACCGCTTTGCCGTAATCGGCAGGGAAGATTGTATAACGCTTGTCGTCACTAACTTTAACCGAACAAACAGGGTTATCGCCATTAGAGGGCGCAACAATGCGTAGAATTTCATCAGGGTGGCGGTGCGATTGACGCTGCCACGTATCAGGGAAAGTCATCGTCAGGCCACTCTTAGGCTCTTTCCATAGGAAATAATCCGCCTTGGATATCGTGGCAGAGGTTAGGAAAACAGTAAAAATAGCTAAAAATAGAAAAAGACGAGTCATGCCTAATATTATACCTATGTTCGGCGTAACTTTGTAGTTTTAAGTTAAGCCTTCCAAAAACCCATCATTTTCATAGTGTCTTCTAAGGTTGGCGCGGCGAGTGAGCTGGCTTTTTCTGCACCAGCTTTCAGAATATTGTCGATTTCGGTTGGATCAGACATTAGCTCAGCCATACGAATTGTAATCGGTGACAATTTCGCGACCGCTAAATCGGACAACGCCGTTTTAAGTGCACTAAATTGCTGACCACCATATTCATTCATAACGGCCTCAATCGGTGTATCAGATAATGCGGCATAAATACCAAGCAAGTTCATCGCTTCGGGGCGTCCCTCACCTTCTTTTTCCGATGATGGAACATTGCCTTGATCGGTTTTCGCTTTTTTGAATTTCTTCGCAATCGTGTCGGCATCATCGGTTAGGTTAATACGCGTCATATCACTTTCCGCAGATTTACTCATTTTTTGCGTACCATCACGTAAAGACATCACGCGTGTGGCTGGCCCTGTAATCACTGGTTCAGGCAGTGGGAAAAACTCTTCGCCGCCTGCATATTTCTCATTAAACATACTCGCAATGTCACGCGCTAATTCTAAATGTTGTTTTTGATCATCACCGACAGGCACATGGCTGGCTTTGTAAACCAAGATATCTGCCGCCATCAAAACAGGGTAAGCAAACAAACCCAGCCCAGCGCGTTCCGCATTTTTACCTGCTTTATCCTTAAACTGTGTCATGCGCTCCAACTTGCCCATTTGGGTCATTGAGGCGAATAACCAATTCAATTGTGCGTGCTCTGGCACAGAGCTTTGCGCGAAGATATAAGACCGCCTTGGATCAACCCCTGCCGCGATATAGGCGGCGGCTGTTTCGCGCGTTGCATTGGCAAGCGCACTGGCATCATGTCCATTCGTGATCGCATGAAGATCAACGACACCATACAAACACTCATTGTCTCCTTCATCTTGCAAGTTCACCCAATTGCGTAGCGCCCCAAGATAGTTTCCTAACTGGAGTCTATTGGTTGGCTGCATACAGGATAAAATTCGTTTAGACATCTTTCACTCTTTTCTTAGATTTATTGGGTAAATATTTTTTAAGTTCAGCAACCGTAATTGCCTTGGTTGTTATAATGCTCGTGGCATAGACAATCAAGCCTAAGCCGACCAGCACGGATAAGCTTATAATTTTTTGCCACTCTGCATTTGATGCACTTACAATATACTTGTCTGCTACCAATAGTAAAAACCCCATCAATACTGCGCTAAAAATAATTTTAAAAATGACGCGTTTAAAACGTCCATCAAAATCTATATCCGTCTTTTTCTTTAAACCACGATAAAGCAAGCCAAGCTGTATCCACGCCACTAAACCCGTTGAAATCGCAATTCCCGCCACACCAAAAGGGAAGATCAAAATCAAGCTTAAGGTGATGTTAATCGCCGTGATAAAGATAGATATTTTAACAGGGCTCATCGTGTCTTGGTTTGACCAATAGGCGGTTGAGAAAACCTTTACGGCCACATAAGCAGGCAAGCCAATCGCATAACCCATTAATGCTTTTGCGGCCACCGATGTATCTTGCGCGGTGAACTCGCCACGCTCAAATAGGGTACGCATTAATGTTTCTGGTAATACAAACAACGCCACCGCCGCAGGTAACGCCAGCATTAAACAAATCTCCAACGAGCGATTAAACAAATGTTGAGTCTCGGCTTTATTTCCCGCTGCGATAGAACGTGACAGCATCGGCAATAACGCTGTCCCCACCGCGATACCCACCATACCCAAAGGTAATTGATTTAATCGATCTGCGTAATAAAGGTAGGAAATTGAACCACTCGCCAAAGTTGACGCAATGATAAGGTCTGCAAATAAATTAATATGCATGACACCTGCGCCCAACACACCTGGCCCCATTAATTTAAACAGCTTTTTAATATTGCCTGTAAATTCAGGCTTTTTAAATCGCAAGCCAATGCCTTGCTTCTTTACGAAGTATAACAACCATAGCAGCTGCACGATCCCCGCCACAAAAACCCCAATCGCCATAGCATGACCAGCGGTCTCCGTAAATTTGGTGAAGACTAATAAGGCAATGATCAGGCATAAATTAAAGAATATTGGCGCACTCGCGAAGGGCATAAAACGATTGTGGGCATTCAACACACCGCCTAGCAACGCGGTCAAAGACATCATCAGCAAATAAGGAAACGTAATACGGCTCAATTCTACGGCCGTATCATACCTCAATGGCTCTCCATGAAACCCTGGGGCAATAGCATATATAATGTACGGCATCGCCAACATTGCCAATAATGTAAACGGTAATAAGAAAAACAGCATGACAGCAAACGCATTTGAGGCAAATAGTGACGCCTCTTCCTGCCCCTCTTTTTCAAGGCGTTCGGAGTAAAGCGGGATGAAAGCAACACTGAACGCGCCCTCTGCAGTGACGCGGCGAAAAAAGTTAGGCAACTTCAGCGCGACAAAGAACGCATCAGCAATAGGCCCTGCGCCCAAGACACCCGCGGTTAGGATATCACGGACAAACCCTAAAATACGGCTAGCACCCGTAAGGCCCGCCACCGTCGCCATCGCTTTAATTAATTTCATGGGAAAGTTTTAACACAAAGCATTATAATGTGAAGATAAAGTTAGGGTGATGTTTTCTTAATAAGTGAGAATGGCACCATAAAGTATATAACGGATAAGACGATCAGACCGCCATAGAGCCATTGAAGGCCGTTCATATATTCCCCTAAGAAAATTACCCCACCAGCGGCCATAACAATAGGCTTGGTCGTTGACAAGGCTTCAATGAAGCTCAATTTCACCGTTTTCAAGGCAATCAATACCATCAAATTTGCTATGACACCCCCTAAAATCGCCGCAATGATAATTAATCCGTAAGATTGATAGCTGACTGTTTGTATATAATCCAAACTAACAAGACCAAATACAGACAATATGACTATGCTCACCCAACTTAAAATACATAAGCTTATGTTCCTGAGTAAGACAACGTTATCTGGTCTAAATTCGTTTTCAACCAAACGCTTACGACAAATTGTTTCAATCGAAAACCCGACGCAGGATAAGATAGCGGCCGTCACGCCCCATATATTGACCTGCCCCACTTCGAACGAGAACAACATTAAAAAGACGATACTTAACCCAAAAGCTAAGGCCTTATCTATCGAGTACCGATCATTCATATAAATATAAGAATACGTTGTAACAATGACACGTATAAAGATAAGCAAAAAACTAGTTAGCCCTATACCTATTAAAAACAAGCTTCCGAACCATAAAACGTTGCCAAAAAATCCACCGCTAATAAACCCAAAGACTAATGCTTTATGGGCTTTTACTTTATTGAAATCAAAAAAACGATGTCGCCGCTTAAAACCAAAATGGTAAATTGATATGAAAACGCTAGAAAACAAATAATAAAGGCCAACGTATATAAAAGGGTTCATATCCCTAATGACCTCTGTAATAAGAAGCATTTCGCTAACGTGTGCTATGTATCCTAGGAACAACCAAATCATTAAAACAATCTCTGCAAAGTTTAT
>JALZUF010000032.1 GCA_023301785.1 Alphaproteobacteria bacterium
TTTTTTTTCTCTCCACATGGCAATACCGCCATTGCTTTTTTTTTCTCTCGTCAAATCATTTAATTTCATTTGCCTCCCTCAGGGGGAGGGAGGTATAATTACAATATACCGATCACGACCAACGCTGTCTTGAACTTTTTCAAATCTTCCCGATTGTTTGTTCAGACAAACAGAGCACTTTCAACAGTGGCTACTGTCAAATCACTTCAACAAAAGCGAGCGGCTTTTGTTGACAAAACAATCGGCATCATCTGGGCAAATATGTTCCAATCAGATGGTTTCTTCAAACCAATCAGCGTAACACATCTTCCTGTGCCCCATTTGCATAACGGCCAGACCGACTCTTTTTCTGAATCTTTCTCTGAGTTTTTTGTGACTCAGCACAAACATTCAGCCTCCAATCGTTCAAGTCATTCTTGCACCCGCGCAAGCTAAATATCCCACTAGGTTCTTGACCTCCTCCATATATCACATTATATTTTTTCTAACAATAAATAAACAAACATTTCCTTTCTAATAAACCAGGCTCGCCACGTCAAAGATGATCCCTGCCGTCATTTTATGGTAAACCGTTTATTCCCAATGCAACCTGTGAAACACGGTTGCATTGATACAGAGCCTGTGATTTTAGAAATGAAACGGTTTAACAAACAAACACTACGTTGAAAATAGCAGTAACATATTCTGCAGCATTCTACTCCTCGAATACTAATCTAGTTTCGGCAACCAAATTAATTTTCTTGGGATCTTTCCCCTCCGGAACTATATGTTCAATAATTCGTCAAAGTTCATGTCATCATGCACTAGAAACGGCAAACACACGTCGACAGAACGATATTACGTGGCACTGGTTCAAAACCAACTCTTACCCTTAAAATATCAATCAACAGCAAGATCACTAGCATGACTCGACCACGGTCTCGAGGTCCGCCACGCTGGCACACTCACGCGCCAGACAGAACTACATATATCTTATTTGACATATTTCTTTTCAAAAATGTATTTCACAACCAAACAACGACCATCAAGTGCTTTTCTTGTCCGTTAAGGAAACCTTATGGCGACTCCTCTTCTGATCTCGTGAAAGGGCTCTCCCTATTTTCGCGTTCAAACAAGTCATCGCACCTTTCTCTCTTGTCGCGTTTTTGCTTTCCAAAAACGAGCTCATCCGTCAACAGCACCGCTCGTTGAACCTCCTTTCGCGCTCTCGCTTTTACAGCAAGCTCGTCCTTCAACAGCACCGCTCGTTGAAATCGCTCCTCTTAACTCAATGTTTTCTTCCCTTAACAATAAAAATTGCTTTTTTTTTTCCCCAAAAACACATATACATATTTACATTACACTACCTATGTCCTTTTTTCAAGTCATGTTATCATTTACTATGTATATTACGGTTTTTTTTTATGACTATAATTATCATGCTCGATATCAACACGTCATTATTTTAATCAGTCACATGACCTTACTCTCATGTAACTTGGGGGGGCATGTAATACTTTGATATCTCGATTAAGTCACGTCGTGCTCAGCACACCTTAAACACTCGGTATCCTTGCTCCTCTCACTAACTCTCACTAACATTGACCTTAGCGGTCAAACACACACTGGATAACGAGTACGCTAGCTTCAGCATGAACTGCGCATTATCCAAACCCAATAATAGAACTAACCTTGGTTCATTGTATCATATATAAGCCTGCCATTGATGCCCAATAAACAGTCTTATAGTTATAATCAAACTCACAAGTTATACCACTTATTGATCTAAGAAGCATACCTTACATGCCGCAGTAACTAGAAGAACTCACCCTCCCAATCTCATTTAACCACTCGAACCACGACATTTTCCCCACCTTTCCTTCTCCCGTATATTTTCTCACACTCTTCGTCATCCTCAAAACTTCAACATGGCCAGCGAAAGCGAGCACGAAACTGAAGACTCTGAACACGAATCCGACAATGAAGAGACTAAGAAGAAAAAAGCAGCATCAAGAAAGAAGAAAGAAGATGCACAAAAGAAGAAAGACGCCGACGCCGCAGCAGCCGCAGCAGGTACTGCAGCAGGTACCGCTAATCAAGACGACGACCCAGAAGTCACTATTAACAGCAAAAAAGGCGGGGGAAAACACACCTCAAAAAGTAAACACACTGACAAAGCAGGCACGTCTCACGGAGACAACAGAGACAATCCGTACGCAGCACACGGCCAGCTAGACATCAAACGTGCTTACAACAGTGCTACTAGAAACTACGGGAAACTAAAAAAGAAGTTTCCAGGATTCTTACCACACATCAGTCATTCTTACTCCGAAGAAATTGCCCCAGAATTGCACCAACTACAAGAATCGATGGAACAATTCTTCCAAACCATGGAATTTTCATCCATGGCCCTCTGGGACAAATTCGGAGATGACTCACTATACGAAAAATGGCACGCTCTTGTCGTCAATCACGACGACATCATAGACTCCATCATCAAATACATGAATAGCAAACCAGGACCGCCACAAAACAACATACAGATGGATGCTGGTAACAATAACATACTACCGAAAGAACATCTGCCCAAACCAATTCTAGCTTTCAAACCAAAAGACCTAGATAAAGACGCATCCCCAGAAGAATATGATGTTTGGAAGGACAACTTCGAAGTATACTTCGAAGCTTCAAATGCCTACAACTGTTCCTTCAAAACTCAATCTATATTACTATTCACGTGTCTCGACAGCTTCATGACCAGCCATCTGAAGAAAAGATCAGGAACTGACATCCCAACATTTTGCAACGACAACGAAGGCCCAAGTCACATGAATATCCTGGATCAATATTTCAGGAATAAATACCCTATTCACGTAAGAAGAGCTGATTTATTCGCATTCCGTGCTACCCAAGACATGAAGTCCTCAGAATTTTTCATCACCGCATTACAAAAAATGAGCGACGCTCAAATCATGACGACACCGGTACACGACATCATGACATCATTTCTGGCGCATAATTGTCCCGATCCCTTTCTACGTCTCGAGCTACTTCGATCAGAATTCATAAGCCTCAACTCATTGGTTAACAAGGCTCTCACTTTCGAAATGGCAAACCTTTCACCAAAGAACGTGGAAAGCGCTTATGCCATGTCAAGGAAGAAAACGCCTTACCAAAAGAATAAACAAGGTCAAGGCAACAGCTACAAAAAACCAGATAGTACAGACAAGGCATGCCCAGGTTGCGGATCTAGGAACCACGTCAGGAAAGATTGCCCACATAAAGACAAAACATGCGAGTATTGCAAAATCAAAGGTCACCTACAAAGCGTTTGCAGAAGGAAGAAGGAGGGAAAACCTCCGCCAAACCTTAAGAAAACTACCAATCAAGCCAGAATGGTGGAATCTTACAACTACGAAGAATATGGCTCTCGAGAAACTCCACCCTTACTCCTGTGACTATCTGGGAAGTTCCCACCATTTCAAATCACCTGCATCCCAGACACAGGATCAACATCCTGCCTTATCAGCGAGTCCTGTGCAAAACGACAAAATATTCCGATTGACTCTGAACACAACACTTCTCTACTGAATGCCAGCGGCAAAAATATGCCCATTTCTGGCAGCTGCTCTTTCTTCGCTAAACTCAACAAAGAAAAAATTCCTATCACAGCACTGGTCGTGCCAGATTTATGCGAAGACATGCTAATATCCTGGCAAGCTCTAATTCAACTCAAAATTATCTCAAAACAATTTCCTAAGCAAGTCAATTCTTTCGCTACTCTTGGCCCGGAAAACACTGTAAAAAATGAATTAACGCTCGCCTACCAGGATATTATCTCAGATAAGCTCAATGAAAACCCTATGATTATCCCAAACACAGCTATGCACATACACCTCGTTCCTAACGCCATTCCCTACAGCATTAACACAGCCCGCTTAATTCCTTTAAGATTACAAAAGCCAGCGGCTGATGTAATAGATGGATTGATGGAAAAAGGAGTAATAGCTAGAGTAGATACACCAACAGCCTGGTGCAGCCCAGGATTTTTCGTTCCTAAACCTGACGGGAAAAGTGTCAGACTGGTCACTGATTACACAAAATTAAATAAATTTGTCAAACGACCGGTCCATCCATTTCCTTCCAGCAAAGAAATCATACAATCTATTCCCAGTTCGGCCACAATTTTCGCCACTCTCGACGCAGTACACGGCTACTTTCAACTTGCACTCGACAAGGAATCCTCGGAGCTCACAACATTTCTACTTCCTTCCGGCAGATACAAATATCTTCGAGCTCCAATGGGACTTTCAGCAAGTTCTGACGAATGGTGCCGGCATTCCGACGTCGTCATAGAGGGCTTACCGTTCGCCAAGAAGATTGTCGACGACATCCTCATTTGGGCAAGTAATCTAACAGAACTAAAACAAAATATCAAAACTATTCTTGATAAATGTAGAGAGGTAAACATTACTATTTCGCACAAAAAATTCAAAATAGGAAATAAGCTCAAATTTGCTGGCCACATTATTTCAAATCAAGGAATAACACCTGACCCTGACAAAATCACGGCCATCAAAGCTTTCCCTCAACCCAACAACATATCTGAGCTACGTTCATTTCTGGGTCTAGCTAATCAATTAGCTTTCTTTCTACCAGATTTTAGTCACTTAACTAGCAATCTCAGAAAACTGCTCTCCACTAAAAACTCTTACACTTGGCTCGATTGCCACAGCAAAGACTTCGAGCAAACAAAAAATGTTTTGACATCAGATCTCCTAGTCAAAGCATTTGATCCCAAGCTAGAAACTATTCTACTCACAGACGCTTCCAGATTACACGGGCTAGGCTTTGCCTTGCTACAACAGCCCACCCCCTCGACACACGCTCTTATCATGTGTGGGTCATGTTCATTATCTGAAACACAATCCAGATATGCAACAATAGAATTGGAATGCCTCGCCATTCAGTACGCCATACACAAATGTACATTCTATCTCAAGGGCTTGCCGAGTTTCAAGATTCTGACCGACCATAAACCCCTGCTTGGAATTTTCTCTAAAGATATCTTCTCTATCGATAACCCTCGACTACAAAGAATGAGAGAAAAAATCCAGTCCTATGCGTTCAGTCTCACTTGGGTACCCGGGAAAGTACACTACATCGCAGACGCTTTATCGCGAGCTCCGTTCTTTCCCCCTCACAAAGACGACAACAACACAGAGTCAGTCGTCTCACTCTTAGCTCAGGGGAAACGAAGTAATGGCCCCATTAACAACCACTTACTCGCGCGCATAAAATCGGACATTGATACTGATTACCTTGAACTCATTAAAGAAATACACTCAAACTTTACAGGCAAATACACTGGGCATTGGGTTCAACAATTCAAGAAAATTTCTAACTCATTGTCGCTACACTCCTGTGGAGAAACAGAGTTTGTCATTCACAATGGAAAACAACTCGTCGTACCCAAACCCTCCATAAAATACTGCTTGGACAGTATCCACACCGCACACGGTGGCGTCAGTAAATCTCTCTCTCTTGCACGGCAACTCTTCTTCTGGCATGGCATGACAAACGACCTCCAACAGCTTATCGCCTCATGCCAAGCTTGCCAGAAATTTCGACCGTCTCAACAGAAAAAGCTAATTGACTCCCCCACTCACAGTACGAATCCAAGTTTTACTTTTCAACACGTTTCGACGGATCTCTTCTCACACAACGGGAAAGAATTCCTAGTTCTAGTAGACAGACATAGCGGCTACGTTTGCTGTGCAAGACTTCACCGTACACACACTACTGCCGTTACTACTACACTTGCCGCATGGTTCAATTTACTAGGGTGGCCAGAAACTATTAGGTCAGACGGCGGACCTCAGTTCCGGTCAGAATTCGACCTATTCTGTAAAACTTTTCATATACACCATGAGTTAACTTCCCCATACAATTCACAAGCAAACGGGCTGGCTGAAGCAGCCGTTAAAAACGCCAAAACTTTGCTCAAAAAATGTGAGATCACTGGCCAGGATTTTCAATCCACTTTGTCCGCCTGGAGGAATCTCCCAAGGGCAGACGGCTACTCACCGGCTGAAATACTGTTCAAATCCAAGCAA
>JALZUF010000033.1 GCA_023301785.1 Alphaproteobacteria bacterium
CTGTACTATTGCTCCCATGGCAAACAAACAGTCCAGCCAATCTACACCAACGTAATAAAACAATCATTAAAAACGATCAGCATGCGAATCTCCACGGTAAGCAGTATTCTACCCTTGCTCCAGGTCAGATTGTGCTTTTACAACACCACGCTAGTAAGCTCTGGAACAACAAGGCAACAGTCGTCTCTATTAGGCCAGACAAAGAATCCTACAACATTCTTACAGACACGGGCAAACGATATATTCGGGGACGCCGCTTTCTCAAGCCACTACCCGGCTCATCAAGCCAATCGACCCAAGAGCCAACTACGCCTACACCAGCTAAGCATACAGAAACTGCTACTCCCAGCCACACCAAGCCACGCAGAAGCGAACGTATCTTGAATAAAGCTAGACAAATACTGGAAAACTAAGACACAATATTCAGTTTCAAATCACCTTCCACACGGGTAAGTAATACTCTCACCTACTTCTTGTTTACACTATCCAACGGCGTAGCTAGCCATTTACCACATTTCGACTTTCTTCTATCGCCCATTTCGATATTGAAACTCACGTTCTTTGTGCCATGAATAAGGGAACACAAACAACTGCAACACCTAATCCTCTCGACGACCATCCTTGGTTGACTATTTTCCTGCTGTTCCTTCTTATCGTGATACTCATAATCTTTTCCTTGCTTACTCTACAGCAAACTTACTACTGTGCACACGTCACTGCATCTGAGCTTCTATCTTCCTGGTTTCAAGAGCCCATTTACGTGCCACCAAGGTATCTTTAACTTCCACACGTATTAGCACAGGCTACATCAAATGTACCGCCTTCTAAATACTCGTGACCAATTTCTGCAGCAACATTCTACCTTGCCTATCAGCTGCCTCTTCCTATACGTACTTTTCATCTTCGCTCTCGCCACTTTCGGCTTCGCCCAAATCTTCAACGAACTCCGACTGGCCACGGCTAGCTTCAGTAGTTACACAAATTCAACAAACGGGTCCATTCTCCTCTCTACGTATTAAGAACTTCGTGCACAAACAGCCTCAAGATTAGCTCACCAATTTCTGAAAAACCGGCCCCTAAGCCGGACGGCCACGTGATCACGTGGCCCGATCCTTCCTCTACTTATTGGAAATCCTTCCTCGTCTGTCTATTGATCGTATGCGACCTTCTCGTCGTTCTCGGTCTGTTCCTCCTGGCTCAGGCAGCATTCGCTCCTGTTTGTCCAGCATGTCCACAGCTTCAAACCAACTTGGCCGCTACTATTCCTCCAACTGAACTTCGTCTTTCTTCTGAGAAGCTGATCCTCCCAGAAATACCTCCTGTTCAAGAATTTCACACATGCAATCCTTGCCAATTCTGCAGCTTTGCCAACATTGAACAATTACAGAAACAAAAACTGAAGAAAGAACCTTCAGCCTTCCTCTTTTCGTGCATCGGGTTTCGGCAAATTGCAATCATCAATAGTCAATACCGGAACGACACGATCTTCTATTCAATCCGTCTTGACCTGCCCAACAACGGGTGCTATATGCTCGCCCTTACAGTCGGTTACGAAAACGAACGGCCCTTCCTCCTTTCCAACATTTGATGAACGAATCTAAACCTCTTCCTTTCTCCAAATTTTTGACATACAATCGCCTTTCGTCCTCTATACACCTTCTTCTTCGCAATGGGCAGCTCCTCGTCAACACCAGTGACTCCGGTAGTCACGCCTGTGCTGCAATCAGCTCCTACCCAACAGGTCACGAACGTTCCGGGCATTAATAATATCACATATCACGAAGATACCTTGTCCAAAGCTATCTTCATCTTTGTTGGTATCTTCTGCGCCCTTCTCGCGGCTTTCGCCATCAAAAAGCACTTACGTGCACTCCGCCACGCCAAGGCCCATCGGGCCACACTAACGCTTCGAAAAATGGAGCATCAGCTGCCACCTTTCTATCCGCCCCCGGCTGCTGCCTATCCAGCCGGATACGTCATGCCACAGCCACAGGGCTTCTTGCCGGTACACCCTCACTCACCCAACCCCAATTTGCCAGCCTCCTTTGCCACTTCGCACACAGCCACTGATCTTTCTCATGCTCGGCAACATTTCGGCAAACAGGAAGAACCTAGGTTCTGACTGGTTGTGGGTGCCTCTGATGCTCCTCGACAATTGCCAACACCATCAGCCCCTCTACGGCACTCTTCCCTGCCTCCCACGGCACCCAAACGGCAACAAAAATTGTTTAGGCCTGCTCCAGAGCCACCCAGCTATGCCGCTTCTATGGCTACATCTGAAATTTCTTCTCATAATAACTACGAATTGCCCGACTATATGAAAATGACATCACCCTTCCCTGAAGCACAAGTCTGCCGTATGTCACGCCGCTTTTCTTCTGACTCGGGCGTCCTCACGACGACGCTTCCGGTCCTCCTGCATGAAGATGCCTCCGATTCCTCACGTTCCTTTTCTCCACCTTCATCGCCGAATTGTACACTAAGGAACCAGCGACCTTTGCCCATTATTAACAATGCCCAAAATCACACGGTCAACATGACAAAATTTCTTCGCTCGGTTCCTAATTGATCGTTCTCTGTTTCATCACACAATTGCCTGGCCAACATGAACTAATTCACTGCTTGTTCTGGCCCGGCATTTATTCATTCTGTACATTCTCATTTCATCATCGCTGCCTTTAGGACGCGATTTATAAATAAAAACATACTTTTTTTT
>JALZUF010000034.1 GCA_023301785.1 Alphaproteobacteria bacterium
TATTGCTATTCTGTCGCTTCTTTTACGCGGATTTTACTTTTACCTAAGGCGCTTCCGTGAAGAATCTTTATCGCTTCGATAGCTTCGTGTTCAAGCGCCATGTCGACAAAGCCAAATCCTTTAGACTTACCTGTTTTTTCATCAATAACTAAATTACAGCCTTTGATATTGCCGTAATTTTTAAATAATTTCGCCAGTTCATCTTCAGTGAAATCGCGTGGTAAGTTGAGAGCTATGAGTTTCATTTTTATCCTTATTTGTGGGTCGTACGAATATTTACTGATGATATAGCAACAGTGACCCGGCGACTAAAGAAATTAATTTTAAAAAATATTCCCTTTTATGCTGTTTATATGCCATAAGAGCCGAAACATAGAGCGAGCAACAATGCTAAATATAACAGACCTAAGCTATCAAATTGGCCCCCGTACAATTATCGAGAATGGTAATGTATGCATCATGGACGGCTGGCGTGTGGGTGTTATTGGACGAAATGGCGCAGGTAAGTCTACCTTGTTCAAACTGATAGCTGGTGACTTGGTTGCCGATGGTGGTGGTGTCAGTATTAGCGCGGGCCAAAATATGGGTATGGTACGTCAGGATATGCCAGAAACAGATGATACGTTGTTAAGTGTTGTTTTGGCCGCGAATGAAGAAATGGCGGATCTATGGCATCAGGCAGGAACTGAAACTGATGGAAACAAAATTGCAGAAATTTATCAACGCCTAGAAGATATTGGTGCTTATAGTGCGCCGGCAAAAGCATCGATGCTTTTAACAGGACTTGGGTTTCAAGAAGATCAATTACAGGAACCATTCTCATCATTTTCTGGCGGGTGGCGCATGCGGGTTGCGTTGGCAGCCGCCCTTTTTGTTGAACCAGAAATTTTACTTTTGGATGAGCCAACAAACCACTTAGATTTAGAAGCGATCATGTGGTTGGAAACGTATCTTTTAGACTATCGCCATACTTTAATGATTATTTCACATGATCGTGAATTGCTTAATAAGTGTATCGACCACGTTATTCACGTTGATAAAATGCAACTTACATTATCAAGTGGTAACTATGATACGTTTGAACGTGAAAAAGCATTGGCCGCAGGATTGCAGCAAAAAATGCATGAAAAACAAGCGGCAGCACGTGACCACATGCAAGCGTTTGTTGATAGATTTAAGGCACAGGCTAGTAAAGCACGTCAAGCACAGAGCCGTATGAAAGCTTTGGAGAAGATGGATATTGTTGATGCTGTTATTGCTGATCGTGCCATACAGTTTGTTTTTCCAAATCCGCAGCAAATTGCATCACCAATGATTTCTATTAATCATGCTGATGTAGGTTATGACGAAGGCGTTCCGATTTTAAAGAATATTCACCGTAATATTGATAACGATGACCGTATTGCATTGTTAGGTGCAAATGGTGAGGGTAAATCGACATTGATGAAGCTTATTGCTGATCGACTTGGTGTGATGGAAGGGGAAGTCACGCGATCTAACAAACTAAAGATTGGGTATTTTTCTCAACATCAAACTGAAGAATTAGATGTCGATTCCACACCATATCATGAAATGTTTGCTTTATTCCAAAAGAAAAATGGATCAGCGGCAGAGCATTTGGTACGTGCAAAGTTAGGCGCATTTGGATTTTCACGTGACTTGGCAGACAATAAAATTGGTGCATTAAGCGGTGGTGAAAAAGCCCGCCTCTTATTTGCGTTCATGAGTTTTGATGCGCCGCATCTTTTATTACTTGATGAACCAACGAACCATTTGGACATTGATGCACGTGAAGCATTGGTGCAAGCACTTAACGCATATGAGGGGGCTATTGTGATTGTGAGCCACGATCCAAATATGGTTGAGCGCGTTGCGGATCGTCTTTGGTTGGTTAAAGATGGTGTATGTAAAGATTTCGAAGGTGATTTAGAGGATTACCGTAAGTTTACAATTCAGGCTCGTCGCGAAGAACGCAAAGAAGGTAAGAAGAAGAAAAATAAGAATGCCGTTGCGCCAGTCGATAACGCTGATTCTAAGCCTAAAAATTCTCAAGCTGTAGACAAGCTCGAAAAGAAGATTTCTAAATTAGAAACTAAAAAAACAGCACTTGAAGCCTTAATGAGTGCAGAAGATTTTTATTCCAAACCTCAGGCTGAAATTGCCAAGGAACAAGATAATTACAAAAAAATACTCGAAGATCTTGAGAGTTTAGAAGCAGAATGGTTGGAAGTCCAAACCAACTAAATAATTTTTAATTAGGTATTATGAATATCAGATTTTATAAACTTTATATTAATAAAATCTGATATAATAAAGATGAATTAAATTTATCTTAAGTCCTATTACATAAAATAAAAGCATGAGTACTAAAAAATCAAACAATGTGGGTATAATTTTGATGGCTTTGGCGACAGTTGCCTGCGCCTTAGTTTTAGTGTTCTTTCCAAACCTAATTTCTGGATTTTGGAAGATAGTTGCTTGGTCTGCAACGGGCGTTGCTGGAACGGCAACAGGCGTTCTTAAACATGTAGAAACTAAAAATGCAAAATTATTAGAAGAGAAGGAGCTTGCGCGTATAAGACGTAAGCGTATGCAACAACTTAAGAAAGACCGCGAAGAAAGAGAAGCGCGTATTGAAAAAGCGCATGAAAGAGCGGCTGCGAAAGAAGCTGACCGAACAGCGAAGCAAATGGAAATAAAGGCGCAGTTGGCTGAGGAAGCCAAAACAACTTGGGTTGCGAAAGAAAAATATGCTTCAGATCAAGAAACTTTAGCCAGAGATATTATTAAAGGCACAAATGATATGGCGATTCGTACTTTAGCAGGATCCGTGGCTATCGAATGGAACGAGGCTGGCTCGCTTGCGCAATGGACGGCTAAAGAGCTTATTATGTTTTCTCAACGCCCGAACGTTACCTCGCAAGCACGTGATGATGCTCAGGCAGCAATCATTGAAGCAGCAGGAATTAAGGCGGCGGGTAATAATTTAACCGAAGAACAAGGTTTACAACTTCATGAGAAAAAAGAAAAAGCGCGCGAAGAAGCTCAAATTGAAGAAGATCGCTTAGATGCAATCAAAGATGTTATTGAAAATGCCGAGTTAAAGTGGAAAGTAGCAGAGATGCGTGCAAGTCGTGTTCAAGATGAATTAGATGCACTAAATAAGAAAAAATAATTTTCACCAACTTTTCGAAACTATTTTTAAGAACGTGACAGCGCCATAATTTGATATTAAGTTATTATGTTATGAATAAAAAAAATCCACACATTAACAATCAACAATATAAAGATTTATATCAACATTCGATTGATAATCCTGATGAATTTTGGGGTGACGTGGCCACCCGTCTCGATTGGTTCCAAAACCCTACTAAAATTAAGAACACCTCATTTGAAGGCGATGTTTCAATTAAATGGTATGAAGATGGAGTTCTAAACGCCTGTTACAATTGTGTCGATCGACACCTTCCACATAAGGAAAATGATGTTGCTTTGATTTGGGAAGGAGATAACCCCGATGATAGTAAAACAGTCACTTATAAAACTCTAAAGACAGAGGTTTCAAAATTAGCGAATGCTCTAAAATTACGCGGCGTTAAAAAAGGTGATCGTGTCACAATTTATATGCCAATGATACTGGAGGCAGTATATGCAATGTTGGCTTGCGCGCGAATAGGAGCGGTTCATAGTGTTGTATTTGGCGGGTTTTCTCCAGAGGCCTTAAAAAATAGAATTTTGGACTGTAAATCAGATGTCGTTATTACAGCAGATGAAGGCGTTCGTGGTGCCAAAATAATACCTTTGAAAAATAATGTTGATGAAGCACTGGAAAGCTGTCCAGATGTTCATACCGTTTTAGTTTTTAAACGTACTGACAGTGATAGTGTTTCATGGCATGAACCACGTGATGTGTGGTGGCACGATGAAGTTGAAAAACAATCGGAAGAATGTCCTTGCGAGGAAATGAATGCTGAAGACCCCATGTTTATCCTTTACACGTCAGGATCAACAGGCAAACCAAAAGGTGTGCTTCATACCACGGGTGGCTATCTGGTATATGCTGCTTACACGCATGAATTGACATTTGATTATCAAGAGAATGATATTTATTGGTGTACCGCAGATGTTGGCTGGATAACGGGGCATTCCTATATCGTTTATGGCCCTTTGGCGAATGGTGCGACTAGTTTAATTTTTGAAGGTGTTCCTAATTATCCAGATTGCTCACGATTTTGGCAGGTTGTTGAAAAGCACAAGGTAAATATTTTTTATACGGCACCTACGGCTATCCGCGCGCTTATCAAAGCGGGTGATGATATGGTGAAAAAAACAGATCGATCATCGTTACGTATTTTGGGGACCGTGGGCGAGCCAATCAATTCTGAAGCATGGCATTGGTATCACGATATTGTTGGTGAAGGAAAGTGTCCCATCGTTGATACGTGGTGGCAAACGGAAACAGGCGGACATCTTATTACGCCACTTCCTTATGCAACGAAAACAAAAGCAGGGTCGGCATGTACGCCGTATTTAGGGATCCAACCTGTTATTGTTGATAAGGATGGCAATGAGCAAACAGGTGAGGCAACTGGAGCGCTGTGTATTAAGGATAGCTGGCCTGGACAAATGAGATCACTTTATGGAGATCATGAACGCTTTGTTCAGACATATTTTACGACTTTCCCGGGTAAGTATTTTACAGGAGATGGCGCACGCCGTGACGAGGATGGTTATTATTGGATCACGGGTCGTATGGATGATGTGATCAACGTCTCAGGCCATCGCTTAGGAACCGCAGAAATTGAAAGTGCGATTGATGAGCATAAGGCCGTCGCTGAGGCGGCTGTTGTTGGATTTCCTCATGATATTAAAGGGCAGGGGATTTACGCTTATGTGACTTTATGCGAAGGGCAATCACCCTCCGATGAAATTAAAGCAGATATTGTAACGTTGGTTCGTAAAATTATTGGTCCTATCGCAACGCCAGATGTTATTCAATGGGCTCCCAATCTACCAAAGACACGCTCAGGAAAAATTATGCGTAGAATTCTACGTAAGATATCTGCCAATGATTTAGAAACATTGGGGGACACCTCAACACTTGCTGATCCAAGTGTTGTAGACGACCTTATTAATAATAAAGTTTAATGCCTACGCAGGCGGCGCTGGTAAAGGTGCTACCTTTGAGGGCGCTGGCTGTTGTGGTGCTGACTTCGTTTCAGCATCCTTGGTCGGCGTGTGCGTGTAAGTGAAATCAATGAATTTGTTTGATGCATCATTGTTCAGGTTAGGGCCCTGATACCTTTCAATCGCACTTTCAACAACATCAAAATCTGGTTGATAGAAATGGTCAATTAAAGAAACCATTTCGCCACCCGGTACAGAATCTGTTTGTACCATGTATCTATAGAATGCTAAGCGATCTACTAAGTCATCTCTTGCTTCGGCTGTCATCGCTGTGATGCCTAATTCTTTTTTTCTTTCATCGCTATGAACGTCATTGAAAACTTGATCCATATCACCACCAATGCCACTGCCTAAATATCCGTTAATATTCAGATCGTGCGTGGATTCAATGTTCACGATATCGCGTTGCATCGCAAAGAGCTCATCAGCGCCTAATTGATTATCTAATGTTACAATATGGCCAGCACGTTGTAAGTTTTTCTCAAATTCAAGAGCGATTGTTCCTGGCAATTTCAAAGTCGGTACACGTTTTGCGTCTGCAAAGTCGGCTCTAGTTGTTTTTTTAATAGGGGCTGAGGTCGCTGCGGGTGTTGCTTGAGCTGCTGGTGTGTAGAAAGTAGCCATATGGCTTTTGCCAGTGTTTGGGTTCTTTGTATCGTTAAGTGTTTGATAAAAAGCTAAGCGGGCGAGTGTATTTTTATCTGTCGTGTTACTCGTTGCGGCACTAATTTCTTTCGCTGAAAGCTGTCCATCTGGATTTGTCGTGCCTGCAAGTTTCTCCATTTTAGGAATGTCTTGTTGCATGACTGTCAATAATTTCTGACCGCCAATATTATCTGCCGCACCAGGGTTGTAGCCTGCGGCTTTTGCTAATTTTTGAAAATCCTCAACTTGTGTGCCTGGCAAAACAAGATAATTTGCTTTTGATGGGGTGGCAATTGGTGCAGCAGGTTTTACAGGAGTTTGTGTTTGCGCAGCGGCTTGGGCTTGCTGTGCAGCATTTAATAGTGATGCAATATCTTGTGTGCTTGGAGGCGTAGCAAATTGATGAAGCATATGGCCGTGACCATCATCATCACTATGAGCTGTTGCAATGTCAGGCACAATCGTGATTGGACGAGCATATGGTACTTGAACTGCATTGCTCTCAGCTGCTTGTTTATCTGCATAACCTGTATGGCTGTATGGGAAGATAGACTTAGGCACTTCTAGACTGCTATCAAATACGAATGTTTTGGCAACTGATTCATGCAGATCGTTTGCAGCTTGATTATCAATTTTGTTCGCATTGCACGTTGCTAATAATGCACCTGCTGCTATTACTGCTACTAAAGGATATCGATATTTCATTTTTATACTCTTTTTTCAAACTATGTAAATTCAATGCATTTTATAGGGAAAATAAACGACACTGTCAAATTTATTTTTTTATTCTATGATGGGGGTATTATGAATGTGAAACTATCTGAGAATAAAGCAGGGCTTCAAAATCAGCATTATGTGCTGATTGGGCCATATTGCGCCCTTATTGGCGTTACATGCCTTATCATACTCAAAGCTTACGCATATTATCAATCAGGCTCAGTGGCCATGATGGCAACATTGGTTGATTCATGCATAGATTTGGCGGTTTCTGCGATGTTATTGTTCGCTTTAAAGCTATCTTTAAAGCCTGCTGATCAAGACCACCGCGATGGTCACGGTAAAGCGGAAGCCATTGCATCGCTGTTTCAAAGCGCTTTTATGATGGGGGCAGGGGTGTTTTTAACCTTTGAGGCAACCATACGTTTTAATCGACCTGTAGCCATAGAACATGAAGAGCTAGCTTTGATGGTAGGTGTTATTGCCGTTGTGGTTTCAGCTATTATTATCATATTTCAGCGTTTTTCATTGAAATACGCCCCTTCTTTAGCGATACAAGCGGATTATCAACATTATAAAGTCGATATATTCCTCAATTTATCAGTGATTTTGGCTTTGTTTATCCATTTAAGCGGTGGTCCTTTGTGGATTGACCCGCTTATGGCTCTTTTAATATCGGGATATTTCATTTTTACGGCGCTTGATATTTTACGTGGAAGCTTTGATATGCTGATGGATAAAGAATTATCCGAAGAGGTACGGCAAGATATCATACGCAAAGTAAATGAATTTGATGCAATACATGGCCTGCATGATTTAAGGACGCGTCAATCAGGCATGAAAATCCATATCAGTTTTGATGTGGAATTAGACCCTAATATGAGCTTACGCGAGGCGCATGACATTGTCCGTGATATCGAGCATGCTTTAATTGCGGATTACCCTAATGCAGATATCTTAATTCACATGGACCCAGTGGGCGATACTCACGATACGCGCCACCAAGTGATGGGTGTGCATGATTAAAGAAGCTATAATGCAATCCAGCTTGAGGATGCTTATATAAATCGTATAGGGGTGATCTTGACAACGGCCTTAGAATATTTGATACATTACAAGCTATAGTAAAGATAACGTCCTTCGGCTTGCCGATTTGACGGCTTTACAAATAAGCGGGTGTAGTTCAATGGTAGAACGGCAGCCTTCCAAGCTGCATACGAGGGTTCGATTCCCTTCACCCGCTCCAATTTGGTCTATCTCAATTGTTTAGATTCATGTTGCCCTCTGGTCTTCGGATCTTTTCTAGAAATTTTTATTGACATATTTATGGTTGCCTTTTAAGTGTATTTACCTAATCATAGAAAAATGAAAGAGTATAGTTATGGCATACACAATTAATAGTAACGATCTAACCGGAGTAGCCGATGATCTTGACCTTGGTTTAGAATTTGTTCCAGCTGCGGCTGATACGAAGCCTCAGGCTTATGCAGAACAAAAGCAAAGACAAAGACAGTTGATGACGGCAACTTTAGGTGAAGCATCTCCGACTGATTTAACAGACGATCAAAAATGGGGAGATGTTACTCAGCATGTTTTTGCACAGTTTGAAGAAATGATTGTTACTTCCCAAAGTGATGTAGATTTAGATGATGTTCCATCATTAAATTTCAGAGATCCTGCGGCGATTGTTGATGGCATTGTAGAGCGTAAAGCAACTGGAAATACCCGCAATGCACCAGGTTCGAATGATCCATATAGATATCATGGAAGCTCAACTGGGGGAGCAGCTACTCACAAGGTAAGAGATAATTTAGTTAATGCAAACGCAATGGCTGATTTAGAAGAAGTTGTTCAATTACCAAGGGGGCAAGCGGTGAGTGCTATTAGCCCCAAACGCGGAAGCCGTATTCCACGTGCTATGTAATCTTTAGCTATTCAAGAATAACACAAAAAACCCGTTGACTTATGTCCGCGGGTTTTTTATTAAATTAACTAGAATTCGTGGCGTTTGTATTAAGTTTTGATTTAATGCAAATCGATGGCTAAAAACGCGAAGCTGTTTAAACTACTAACGCAAATATTTATTAAAAAGGAGAGCCTTAATGTCTAAGGAAAAGTTTGAAAGAAATAAGCCGCATTGTAATATCGGCACAATTGGTCACGTTGACCATGGTAAGACAACATTGACAGCAGCGATTGCA
>JALZUF010000035.1 GCA_023301785.1 Alphaproteobacteria bacterium
AAGAGCGCAATTATGGACATATCAAAAATCTCAATGGGTAAAGATGCCCCAAACGAAGTTAACGTTATCGTTGAAAATACGGTAGGGGCGGTTCCTGTTAAGTATGAGATTGATAAAGACTCTGGCGCTATCTTTGTTGACCGTTTTGTTCACACACCAATGTTTTACCCTGGAAATTATGGGTTTGTTCCACACACATTATCAGATGATGGTGATCCTGTTGATGTATTGGTTGTTGGTGATATGCCTGTTATTGCCGGCGCAGTGCTGCCAGTGAACCCGATTGGTGTTCTTAAAATGGAAGATGATGGCGGTATGGATGAAAAGATCATTGCCAAGCCAACAACAAAAATGTTCCCTTATCATAAAGATATCGAAAATGTTTTTGATCTACCTGAAATCGTTTGCCAGCAAATTGAACATTTCTTTACGCATTACAAAGACCTTGAAAAAGGGAAGTGGGTAAAGATTTTAGGCTGGGGCGATGCCGATGAAGCAAAGAAGCTTCTTCAAGAAGGCATTGATCGTGTTGGTAAGAAGTCTGCGGCTTAATTACTTTCCACCGAAAGTACAGCCCATTACTTTTAATCCAAGATCTACTCTTTCTAAAGCGTTCGATATCGTTATTGGCTTAGCGCTTAATTCGCGGGCGGTAAAGCTAAATACGTCACATACTTTTGGTGAGGCCACGTACCCTTGATAGGGAATACTGCCTAACATGACAGATCCTATAACAAATCCACTCCAGCCTGTAGTTTTTGTTGTTCTAGACATTGTTTTTTACTTGTACATAGCAGGTTGGAAATTGTTTACGGTTGCATTTACATCTTCGTTAAGGGCTTTCGTACTTTTCATTCTTTCACGCAATGTTCTCATAATGCTCTTCCGTTCTAAACAAGGAATATTGTTTAACATAACGTGTATTGATTGTCAATAATTATTGACATAATGCAATAGTTATTTTAAGTTGCGTTAACTTTATAAATATTAGGATAACAGTAATGAGTAATAAGCAAGTAGAAGGCATTGATTTTGAAACGCCAGTTAAGCAGGCAAATGCACCTGTTAAGGATGCCAAACAAGTAAAATTTGATAGAGTAGATGAAGAGTTATCTAGGATATTTTCTAGGCTTAATGAGAATCCTCAACCAGTACTTAATGCTATTGCGAAAGACGAAACGTATTATATACGTACTCGAGTGGATGCTTTTGATATGTTTGCAAGAAACGATAGACAGTTAATGGGTAATAAAGATTTTTATAAATTTTGTGAAGGTCTAAATGCTCAAGGCTATAGACTTAATTATAATATGGGTCATGACTTGTTAAAACTTAGTTTTGATAAAGCACCTATACGCACGGCTGCGGCTAAAATGGCGGGAACAATCAGTTACGGGCCTTTGATGGTATTGGACTTTGATTAATTAAATATATTTAAAAAAAGCCGCGATCAGGTGATGCGGCTTTTTGAATTCTTTGATTTTCAGTAAGATTAGCGGCGGATGCCTTGTTTCTTAATGATGGCTTGGTAACGGCCTTCGTCATTTGCTTTTAGGTAATCAAGCAACTTACGACGTTTAGCAACCATAGCCAAAAGACCGCGACGTGAGCCGAAATCTTTTTTGTTTGTTTTCATGTGCTCTGAAAGGTTATTGATACGTTCAGTCAAGATAGATACTTGTACCTCTGGTGATCCTGTATCGCCTTTGCCTTGTGCGTTATCTTTGATAACTTCTGCTTTACGCTCTGTAGTAATCGACATCAAACTCTCCTTCTATTTTAAGTTTCATAAATTAAAGACTCGAACGGGTTGAACTTTCGCGCCATATATTTTGATCATCGCAAGCGCGGTGTCCTCAAATGTGGCGAGGGCAATGTTGTGATCGTCTGATTTCCAATCAATGCCTGCGGCGTCTAAACGCGCTAAATCAGGCTTGGAAAGCAGGGCGATATCATTGCCGTTCTTAATGCTTCTCGCCTCTTTGTCCTTCAAGGCCAAAACCGGGATGTCGTCCAGGGCGGTCTGAAGTGGGAGGAGAATAGCGTTCAAGTCTTTCTCTTGGGATGGGTTATCGATCATTTCTTCGAAAATATCAAGGGAAATCGCACTTTGTAGGTCAAAAGAGCCAACACTTGCGCGTTCTAGCTTTGATATATACCCATAGCATTCTAATAGTTGCCCCATATCGCGGGCGAGGGAGCGAATATATGTCCCCTTACCACAGAGACAGGTGAATAAAGTTTGGTCGCCTTGGTGGTCAACAATGTCAAATGATTCGATGTAGACAGGGCGTGATTTTATATCGACGTGTTCGCCGTCACGGGCAATGTCATAGGCACGTTCACCATCAATTTTGATGGCAGAGAATTGTGGCGGCGTTTGTTCGATGTCACCTGTAAATTGCGCCAGAAGGGCTTGGATGGCTTCTTGAGAAGGACGTTTGTCTGAGGTATGGATGGCTTCGCCTTCGGCATCATCAGTGGTGCGTTGCTCACCCCATGTTACTGTGAAGTTGTATACTTTGAGCGCATCTTGGATGTAGTTTACGGTCTTGGTTGCTTCACCAAGAGCGATTGGTAGTACGCCAGAAGCAAGGGGGTCTAGTGTGCCAGCATGGCCAGCTTTTTGAGCATTAAGGGCGTAACGAATTTTACCAACGGCTTGTGTTGATGTCATGCCAACAGGTTTGTGAAAATTCACCCAACCACTAATTGGATCGCCTTTTTTCTTACGTGCCATGATGGATTAATCCTGATCTGAATATTCGATAGTGCTTAAAAGCTCATCTAGTTTCTGCGCTTTTTCGAAAGAAGTGTCGAGGACGAAGCGAACTCTTGGTGTGAATTTCAAAGTTGCTTTTGAGTTGATGTCTTTTTGAAACACCGAAGCATTGTTGTTCAGGGCAGGAAGGATGACATCCATATCGCCGCCGCCCAATGAAATAACGTAAGCCGTTGCTTGGCGAAGGTCTGGTGTTGGGCGCACCTCGGTTACGCTTACACCGCCAGAAATATCTAACAAAGCTTCATCATGAAAATGTCCACGCGCCATTGTTTCCGCCATGATATGACGAATTTGTTCACCTACACGAAGTTGCCTTTGTGAAGGGCCGTTTGCAGCGCCTGGGGTATTTTTCTTTTTCATTTTATAAAACTAATTAATCTAATGTACGGGCTTCTTCGACGATTTCGTAGCATTCGATGATATCGTTTTCTTTAACGTCATCGTAAACTTCGAATGCCATACCGCATTCCATGCCTTCTTTTACTTCTTTCACTTCGTCTTTGAAGCGTTTCAGTGTTTTCAAAGTTCCTTCATGGATAACAACGTCATCACGCAGAAGACGAACAGAGGCGCCACGTTTCACCATACCAGCCGTAACCATACAACCCGCAATGTTTCCGTATTTTGAAATCATGAAGACCTGACGGATTTGCGCCTGACCTAGATATTCTTCACGCTCAAGAGGATCAAGCATACCGCCAAGAATGGCTTTAGCATCGTCAATTACGTTGTAGATGATGTTGTAGTACTTGATCTTTACACCGTCACGTTCAGCTTGCTCACGCGCTTGTGAGTTGGCACGAACATTAAAGCCGATAAGCATCGCATCAGACGCACCAGCAAGGGTTACGTCAGATTCAGTAATACCACCAACACCAGAGTGAAGGACTTGAACTTCAATTTCATCATTGTCTTCGGTCATTTTGTGAAGAGAACCGATGATGGCTTCTACAGATCCGTGAACGTCACCTTTTATAACAATTTGTAGCGTTTTAACCTTACCATCCTGAGAGGCGGCAAGCATGTTTTCAAATGTACGGCCAGAGGTAACTGCAAGAGCTTGTTTTTCACGTTTTTGGTTTGAACGGAATTGAGCAATTTCACGTGCTTTTGATTCATCAGCAACGTCAAATACATCGCCAGCTTCTGGTGTGCCATTAAGTCCGAGAACTTCGACAGGCAAGCCAGGGCCAGCTTCTTTAATTTGATCGCCTTTATCGTTAATAAGAGCGCGCACTTTACCGAATTCAGCTCCAACAACGAAAGTATCACCAATACGCAAAGTTCCTTTTTCGATAAGAATTGTTGCAACAGAACCACGACCTGGTTCCATTTTAGATTCAACAACCGCACCTTTAGCTGGACGATTTGGATTTGCTTTGATCTCAAGAATTTCAGATTGAAGGATAATGGCCTCAACCAATTTATCAAGATTTGTTCTTTCTTTTGCAGAAACTTCAATACATTGAATATCGCCGCCCATATCTTCAACAACCAATTCGTATTGCAATAAGTCTTGCTTTACTTTCATTGGGTTGGCATCAGGTAAATCAACTTTGTTTACGGCAACGATAATAGGAACGCCTGCCGCTTTCGCGTGATTAATGGCTTCGATTGTTTGTGGCATGATTGAATCAGCCGCAGACACAACGATAACAACGATGTCCGTAACGTTTGCACCACGGGCACGCATTTCAGTAAAGGCGGCGTGTCCAGGGGTATCAAGGAATGTTACTTTCTCACCAGTTTCTACTGTGATTTGGTATGCACCAATATGTTGTGTAATACCACCAGCTTCACCAGCAACAACATCAGTTGTACGTAAAGCATCGAGAAGGGAGGTTTTACCGTGGTCAACGTGACCCATAATAGTCACAACGGGTGGACGTGACTCAAGATCTTCTTCTGTGTCTTCGATACCGTGAATACTTGTTTCAACATCGGCATCAGTCACACGTTTGATTTTGTGGCCAAATTCTTCGATAACAAGTTCTGCCGTGTCGGCATCGATAGCTTGGTTTGTTGTCGCCATAATGCCGAGCTTCATTAGCTCTTTAATCACATCAACGCTACGCTCTGCCATACGATTGGCAAGCTCTTGTACTGTGATTGATTCTGGAACAGTTACCTCACGGAAAACCTTTTCGATTTCTTTTTTAGGGCCTTGAGCGGCAAGACGAGCTTTTTCACGGGCACGTTTTTGCGCCGCCATAGACATACTGCGGTCACGTTCAAATTTGTTATTTAGAACTTGCGTAACGGTAATCTTACCGCCGCGACGACGATCATCTGTTCTTGCATTTTTTACAGGACGTTTAAATTTGTCACGCTCTTCTTCCTTTTTAACGGGAAGGGGAGCCATCGCTTGTTGTTGCTTAAACTTGGTTTGATTTTCTTGGTTTGTTTCTTTGGCTTGCGCTTTTTCTTCTTCTTCAATACGGAGAAGTTCAGCAAGCTCTGCTTTACGGGCTTCATGCGTCGTTGGCATTTTCTCAGTTGCGGCGTCTGATGCTTTTGATGGAGGTGGTGGAAGGCTGTTTTCTTTATTGCCTTCGTTCTCTAGTGCTTCTTGCAAGGCCTTTGCACGGGCATCACGTTCTGTTGAGTTTAAACGCTCAAGTGTTGAACCGCCAGCTGTTGGTGTTGTAGGAGCCGCGTGATCAGGTGTTTGGATTGCACCACGTCCCGCAGAGCGTTTGCGACGAACTTCCACAACTGTACCAGCACCACCAGAAGGTTTAGCTGCACCAGCTCCACCTTTAAGGCTTAATGTCCCACCTTTAAGACCTAAAGTCTTTTTCTTGGGGGTGTCATTGGATGCATCTTTTTTTGCATCGTCTGCTTTTGTTTTGTCCGTCGTTTTACTATCCGTCATTTTTATACCTTTTCTTATGACACTTATCTTTTATTCGTCTAGATAAGTGCCGAAAGTGAAAAGGCAAAAATCTAGTTAAGCATTTTTATCAATGCCTGTGCGCATGAGCGCACGGGCGTTACGCATTGGAGGCGGCTTTAGCAGGCGCTTCTTGGGCAGCTGCATCTTCCTCGTTATTGTTTTCGGCTTCTGCAGCTTTGGCCGCATCTTCCTCAGCGAACCAGTGCTCACGTGCTTTCATAATTAAAGCTTCTGCATCACGTTCTTTCATTGAACCTTCGCCAAGAATTTCAATCAATTCATCAGCAGCAAGGTCAGCCAGATCATCACGTGATTTCACATCATTTTCACCAAGCTTGATAAGAACTTCTGGTTTCAAACCTTCAAATTCCATGAGGTCATCTTTAATGCCAAGCTCTGTACGTTTTGTTTCAAGCTCTTTATCTTTTGCGTCAATCCAAGCGGCGGCACGATTGATAAGCTCTTGACCAATATCTTCGTCAAAACCTTCAATTTCCATCATCTCTTCAACTGGCGTTTCAGCAATTTCACGAACAGATGTGAAGCCTTCAGCGATAAGAAGCTGAACAATCATTTCATCAATATCGAGTGCTTCGATAAATGCTTCTGAACGTGTTTTAAATTCATCTGCGCGGCGTGTTGTTTCTTCTTCTTCGGTCATGATATCAATATCCCAACCAACAAGCATAGAAGCCAAACGAACATTTTGACCACGACGACCAATTGCTAATGAAAGTTGTTCTTCAGGAACAACAACATCCATACGTTTTTTATCTTCATCCATAACAACCTTTGCCACTTCGGCTGGTTGAAGGGCAGAGATGATGAAAGAACCAAGATCTTCTGTCCATGGAATGATATCAATTTTTTCGCCTTGAAGCTCGTTCACAACGGCTTGCACACGGCTTCCGCGCATACCAACACAGGCACCGACAGGATCAATTGATCCGTCACGTGCTTGTACAGCGATTTTTGCACGGCTACCTGGGTCACGGGCAACGGCTTTGATTTCAATAACGCCATCATAAATTTCAGGAACTTCTTGAGTGAAAAGTTTTGCCATGAAATCTGGGTGTGTACGAGACATGAAAATTTGTGGACCACGTTGCTCTTCACGAACTTCGTAGATGTAGGCACGAACGCGGTCACCATTTTTCAGGTGTTCACGTGGAATACATTCTTCGCGGCGCAAGTAACCTTCGGCACGGCCGCCACCAATATCAATAGTCACGTTACCGTACTCAACACGTTTGATAACACCGTTGATGATTTCGCCGGTACGATCTTTAAATTCTAGGAACTGACGTGCGCGCTCGGCTTCACGAACTTTTTGAACGATAACTTGCTTCGCAGTTTGCGCGGCGATACGACCAAAGTCTAAAGGAGGGAGGTCATCAATTAGGAAATCACCAATTTTTGCATCTTTTTTCTCGCGTTGTGCTTGCTCAAGAGTAATAAGGTGAACTTCTTCTTCCTCTTCGTTCTCAAATTTTTCAACAACTTCGCGGTAACGTTTCATTTCGATAGAACCGTTTTTACGATCAATTTTGGCACGAATGTCATGATCGTGACCATATTTAGAACGGCCAGCTTTTTGAATAGCTTCTTCCATCGCTTCTAGAACGATGTCACGATCAATCCCTTTTTCACGGGCTACTACGTCTGCAACTTGTAACATTTCCATTTTGGTATTTCCTCTTTATTAAATGGTTGTTGTTTTATTTTTAGTAAGAAGCCCTCATACACGTAAACGCGAGGAGGCTATTCACTTTTTATAATTTCTTCTTCTAATTCTTCAGCTTTGTTCTCGATTGCTGTTTCAAATCTTTTCTTCGTTTCTTTAATGAGATGATCGCTCATAACTAACTTGGCTTTATATATGTCTTCGAAGGGTAAGTCTACCATTCCTTGATCTGTCTCAAGTTGAATAATATTGTTTTCTGCGTTTCCAATGAAACCGCGAAACTTGCGCTGACCATCAACACCAGTTTCAAGCTCAAACTTAGCTTCAAGGTCATTAAAACGGGTGTAATCCTCAAATTTCATAAGAGGGCGATCAATACCTGCTGAGCTGACTTCTAAGCGGTAAGCCTTTGAAATAGGGTCTTCAACTTCCAATAATGGTGAAATTTCACGGCTGATTTTTGTGCATTCAGCCAAATTAATCTTACCTGTTTCTGGATTCTCGGCGTAAACAGTCAAAACATCGCCTTTATACTCAACCCATAAAAGCTCGATTCCCAACTCCTCAATAGGAGGGGAGATAATATCGATTATTATTCTTTCTAACGCACTGTGACGCATATAAATTTTAAAAAAGCCCTCAAGCGAGAGTAGGCTTTTCTCCTTATTGTTCTCATCAATCCCGATTTAGCATTAAAAAAGGCGGTATCGATTTCTCGAAACCACCTAACATACATCAGGAATTTATACTGTTTTATAGGCTCAAAAACCTAAGAAATCAAGCTATTTCTTTGTAAAAAATAGATAATTCATATGGTCAGCGCCTTTTGCGCCTTTGGTCTCGTATCTTGTTGGGATCCAATCAGTGGGAGCAGATTGCCAATCATTGGCGCATTTAGCGGTCCATTCAAAATCTGGGTGTAGACTAGCTTCGGTGATCATCCATTCAATTAGGTTCACGACATCTGTGGTCATAATCAGTTTAGCGCCTGACTTCATGATGCGAGAAAATTCAGTTAGGTTATCTTGATTGATGATACGGCGTTGATGATGACGGGTTTTATGCCATGGATCAGGATTAAGGACATAGATTTCATCAATTGAATTGGCCTCTAATGATTTTACCAAAGGGATAGCATCATCCATGTGAGCGCGGATACTACCTTGAGCAAGGTTATCTTCGTCAATTTCCTTTAAGAAGGCCGTCATTCCATTTATAAAAGGTTCAGCACCGATATAATTGGCATCACCATTACGGCGCATCATTTCGGCGAGGTGTTCGCCATTACCGAAGCCAATCTCTAAGACTGTTTTATTAGAGTTGTTTTCGAATAAAGAAGAGGGAGCTTGGTCACCATTTTTAGTGAGTTCAGCCTCTGTAATAGCCAATTTAGGAAGCAGGTCATTAAGGACTTGCTTACGCGTTGTATTGAGTTTGCGGCCAGAACGGCGGCCATAAAAGCGCCATTCAGCCTTATCCTCATGTTCAGCGTCTTTATTTGAAATGGTGTCGTTCATGGATGATTTTATGTCCGAGTTGATGGCGACGGACTGCTAAGAAAGCAACCATGCCTAAAGCAGTTGTGCCGATGGCGATGGGATACAATCCCGTAAGCCAGCTTATTTGGTTTAGAGCAAATACACTTAATAAATAAGCGAGTCCATAAAAGAAAAAGACGATTAGGTTTTCTTCATGTGGGTCTTTGTATGATTTTCGTAAAGTGGGAATGAAGCCAAATGTGTCGATGATTGTCACGATCACAAGTGATAGAAGCGGGGCTTTCATTAGCGGCCAGAGAGCAATGGCGACAATACAACCAATCAAACAAACTTTGTCGAAGACAGGGAAGTTACGATCGCCTTTATAATATGATAGGCCAGCAACAATAAAACAGTTCACTGTTACGATCACAGCCAGCATGGAACCTGGGCCACCTTTGCTGGTGATTTGTGTTGCCGCAACAACGGCCGTTACAATACCCCATATCAGCCACGTGAACATATGTGGCTTTATTTTACCGCTTAAGATTGTACGGGTGTAATAAATAATCGTACCTATGGACAGCAAGCTACATAGTCCAGCGATAATCCATTGGGAATTTATTTGCTCAAGCATTTGGGGTTAGCCAACCGCTTTTTGAAGCGCATCAACTAAATCTGTTTTTTCCCATGAGAAGCCACCATCAGCTTCTGGTGCGCGGCCGAAGTGACCATACGCAGCCGTTCTAGCGTATATAGGCTTGTTTAGCTCTAGGTGTGTACGTATTCCTTTAGGGCTTAGATCGATTGATTTATTAATGGCTTGCTCAAGCACCATTTCAGGAACGGTTCCTGTGTTGTGGGTGTTGACGAACAATGAAATGGGCTTAGCCACACCAATCGCGTAGGACACTTGGATAGTGCATTTTTCAGCATAGCCAGCCGCAACAATATTTTTTGCAACGTAACGCGCCGCATAAGCCGCAGAGCGATCAACTTTTGTTGGATCTTTACCTGAGAATGCACCACCGCCGTGAGGCGCGGCACCGCCGTAAGTATCAACGATGATTTTACGACCTGTTAAACCCGCATCACCAACAGGGCCACCGATAACAAAACGGCCAGTTGGGTTCACGTAAAGCTCTTCTTCTGGGCACATCCAGCCTTCCGGAAGGGCGCGTTCAATATATGGGCGCACCATTTCACGAACATCTTCTTGTGATAGGTTTTCAGCGTGCTGCGTTGAAACAACAACTGATCCCGCACTAACAGGTTTGCCATCTTTATAGATTAGCGAGATTTGTGATTTGGCATCTGGGCCAAGCTTACCAGCCAATGTTCCATCATGACGTGCTTCGGCCAATGTACGTAATACATCATGTGAATATTGAATTGCGGCCGGCATCAAGCTTTCAGTTTCTTGACAGGCGTAACCAAACATAATGCCTTGATCGCCAGCACCTTCGGCATCAACGCCTTGTGCAATGTCTACTGATTGAGAATGGGCACGTACGTCAAAACGTGCTGTTTTCCAACTAAAGCCTTTTTGATCGTAGCCAATTTTTTTGATTACATCACGCGCAAGCTCTTCCATTTTATCTGGTGTAATGCTGTCTGGGCCACGCGTTTCTCCGAAGATACCAACATAATCTGTGGTTACTGCTGTTTCTACGGCAACGCGGCTTTCTGGCTCAGCCTCAATGAAAGCATCAACAATAGCATCAGAAATTTGATCACAAATTTTATCAGGGTGACCTTCAGATACAGACTCGCTCGTGAAAGTGTAATCTTTCAAAGCAGTTTCGTTCATAGGTTTTTGAGAGCTAACATTTGTTGCTTGAGCAGATTGTGCAGACATAGGCTTTTCCATTTATTAATATTAATTTGAGACAGGGTATAGTTTAGAAGGGGTATTTACAAGAGGATTAAGGAATTATTCTTTTAAATTCTCAACCATAAGCTTCATCATTTTAAGTACATTCTTACGTGAAGCGGTATCTTTGACAGAAGAATAAATTTTCACCAAATCATCTAACTCTTTTTGAGAAATACTATCATTACCGGCTTGTAATAAGACTTGTGAATTATCAGAAAACGAAGTTGGCTGATCTAAATTTTGCACGAAGCTTTCAAGAGGTTCATTTAGAAAATTGCTTAGCTCATAAAGTCGGCTAAAACTTATTCTGTTTTTACCGTTTTCATATTTTTGAATTTGTTGGAACGAGATACCAAGCTTAGAAGCGAGGTCTTCTTGTGTAAAACCCTTTGATGTACGAATAGCTTTGAGACGGCCGCCAATAAGCTGGTCAATCTCTGTAGCTTGACCTTTTTTCTTATCTTTATCTAAGGTCGTTATGTCAGCCTGTTTTATCAAAGCATGCTCTCCCGTACGTTAATACGAAAAATAGCAAAGCATTCCTAAGTATGCAAGCCTTCTCTGGCTCTTAATCATGTAAGTTTTATGGGGCTTTTATGAAAAGGATCGGCGACCAATAAAAAGACATAATATCAAGAGGATAAGCGAAAATACTAAATATATTTTATCTCCAAACTGACTGTATAGGGTGGGGGCAATCTTTACTGGCAAGGCATTTTCAATAGCGCCTTCTTCTAATAAGGGAAGTGTTTTAATATTTCTTCCATGAGCGTCAATGATGCCTGAGATGCCTGTATTGGCAGAGCGTACAACGGGCAGGCCTTGTTCAATGGCACGAAAGCGGCTTTGTTGATAATGTTGCCTCGGGCCTGCGCTGTCACCATACCAACCGTCATTTGTGACAGTTAAGATGTAATCAGGGCGCGCTTGTTTTTTATTCACGATTTGATGGGGGAATATAATCTCGTAACAAATTTGCGGTGTAAAAGAAGGTAGGTTACCTATTTTTACATTAGTCGCACCCGCGCCACGTTGAAAGCCGATGAATTGGGTTACTGGCCCGATGGGGATATATTTTTGAAAGGGAATATATTCGCCGAAGGGGACAAGGTGGGATTTGGAGTATAGACGTTTTGCACTGGCTGATTTGTCCCAAGACATAAGAGCATTACGGTAATCTGGTTTTTGCGTTTCTGGATCGAGGCGAGATGATAGCGCCCCAGCCAAAAGTGTTCCGTTGTTACCAAGCATAAAATTAATACGCTCATTCACGGCTTGATTGTTTATAAGAACCGGCGGAACAGCAGTTTCTGGCCAGATAACAATGTTTTGTTTTGTTTGATCTAGGGGCGTTTGTAATAACGCAACATGTTGATTGAAATTGTTGCCAATGTTTTCTGTTTTCCATTTTTCTGCTTGCGCGATATTAGGCTGAACAACATGAATAATAACATCTTCGTTAAAAGTGGTTTCGATTTTCAGTCGATCTTCGCCATAAACGTACAGCCCACCAAAAGTTAGGAGGGTTGTTAGCAGAAGAAGAAATTTTTGAGGTGACAAAATTGGGCGATAACATAAAAAACCAATCATGCTACCCCAGAATATCGCCATGAACGTTAAGCCGTAAGGGCCGATGAGGCTAAGGCTCTGTGATATCTCCGGTAAGCCAGCGATGCCATAACCGTATAAATTCCAAGGAAAGCCAGTGAAAGCATTACCGCGCACCCATTCAGCAAGAGCCAAAAACAAACAGAATCCAATAAATTTTATTGTTATTGTATTTTTAAATAGAATGAAATTAATCGTTAAATATAAAGCCGTGAATAAGGCGAGTAGCGTAGGGAGCGCTATCACTGCAAGGGGCCACACCCATAGAAATTCATTACCTTCGACCAACAACGCATTGCCAATCCAGTTTAGGCCAGCAATGAAATAGCCTATTGCGAAAAAGAAGCTTAATAAGAAAACCTGCTTTTTGTTTTGTAGACGTTCGTACATAAAGTACAGCAATCCAAAACAAGGGAATACCAATGGCCACAAATCATGCGGCGCTTGTGTGAATGACAAGGCGATGCCGCAAAATAAGGCAATGATAAGTTTTAATAAAAACACCATATGCGGTGATTAGCATGGTATTTAGATATATTCAACAGGTGAGAAACCCATGGCATTCAATGTTGTATCGTTGGTTGCAAAATAAGAGGAGCCATCATCTTCATAGTCTTCAAATAATTCATCAGCAACATGCTGAATTGCTTCACCCGTATAATTGACAGACAAATCGCCTAGAGTTAAGCCTTCACCTACGTCAATAGCTTTGATGAGTTCGTCTCTGAAAATCATCACATCAAATTCTCCGAATTCGTCAAAACAACGGTTGTGAATACCAACAAGCGCGGATTCATTAAAGCTAACATTTTCCGGCAGTTGAATTTGAGCTATATCAGGAGTCTTATTATTGTCACCATACTTAAAAAAATTAATATCACCGACCGCCAAGTCAGCATCCATCTCATATATATAGCTATTATTACTAGGGAATAAGTCACGCTCAATGACACCTTCTTCTAACGCTTCGCTTGCTAGCGTCTTAATATATTTTTTTCTTGCTGAATCGTTAACTTTTTTCCAAGCGAGGTGAAGGATTATTGGTTTTTGTTCAGACATGATAATTAATTCTTAATGTTCAAATTATTTTGGTGCGTAGACGAAGCCTGCTTGCTTTACTATTTCTTCTGTAGCACTTACGTATAGCTGATCTAGATCAGTAGATGTCTTTCCAGTATTGTACCTTCTATCATGTCTAACATTATCAAACTGGTCTGTATCATACATGACTGAATGTTGTCCGAGAAGGTCAGTTGTGTCGGCCATTCTTATAGCGTTAAACATTGAAGCGATGTGCTCCCCAATTGTGAGTTTACCACCATCAGCGGTAAGTTTATCGACGGCTTCTCTGTAAGCTTGTTCGTTAACGCGGATATGAGCCTGAAAGGCTATTTTTGAAATGTCAAAGTCATAATCATGGTGCGCTTGAGTAATATCACGTAGTTCTGTGTTTAAATCTAACTCTAAAATGGTACGTCCACTACTTGGAAGTACAGGGGAGCGATCGTTTGCTTTGGCAATATCTTGATCTAATTTGCGGATGACTGGTAATTCTTTTGGATTTACAGCTTGCCAATCCAACTTTACTATTATTCCTGATATAGACATATAAACTCTCCCTGTTTTATTTATACATAACAGCAAGTATAAATATGTCAATAGGGTTTATTCTTCGCGTTCAGGAATGTTGCGGATACGCATAGAGTTTATGCGGCGTTGATCGGCAGAGACGATTTCGAACACCATACCAGATTCATGCTTTATGACCTCGCCACGAGCGGGAATGCGGCTGGCGGTGAAGAAAACTAATCCACCTAGAGTGTCAACTTCTTCGCGCTCTTCTTCGGATAGGATCAGGCCGAACTCTTCTTCAAATTCATCAATATCCACACGGGCATCGGCCAACACAGAACCATCGGTATTTTTCACCATCTGAGGGTCGTCCTCTGTGTCGAATTCGTCGTCAAACTCCCCAACAATGGCCTCAATCACGTCACCAATTGTCGCTAAGCCGTCAATACCGCCATATTCGTCAACGACAAAAACCATATGTTTTTTCTCGCTTTGCATTTTTCTCAATAGATCAAGAACAGGGAGTGAAGGTGACACGATGGGAACATTACGGATCATAGATTTGATATTAACGTCCTTTTTAGATGCTAAAACTGACAATATATCCTTGATGTGTATTGACCCCAAAATGTCGTCTAAATTTTCTTTATAAACTGCAATACGGCTAAATTGGCGTTCAGCCAGCAGTTCCATCAAAGCTTCTTGCGAAGCATTTACTTCAATACCAGCAATATCCGCCCGTGGGATCATAACATCAAGAACAGTTGTATCACGTAGCTTTAGGACGTTTGAAATAAGTGATTTTTCATGTGTGGCAACAGGAGAGGAAATATCATCTTCTTCAAGCTCACCCATAAAATCTTCGATGGCTTCGCGAAGGGCATCATCATTATTAGTGCCTTTGGGCTTAGAAATAAGGCCTTTTAAGGTGCTGAAAAAACCAGACGAGGCCGGCTTATTTTTATCGTTTGAGCCCGCGTTTGAATTATTCGCAGGCTTTATACTTGAGGGGTCTTCTTGTTGAGCTTTTACTTCTGGAGGCATTTTAAAATTCTTTATCTATATTAACCAAAATCAACTTCTGTATAGGGGTTTTGTACGCCTATATTTTCCAAGATACGAATTTCTAAGGTCTCCATATCATTAGCCTCATCTTCGTCTTCATGGTCATATCCTAGTAGATGTAAAACACCATGAACTGTCAAATGTTTAATATGATCTAATAAGAACTTCCCTTGTTCGCGAGCCTCACGCTCTATGGTTTGATAAGAAAGTATAACATCGCCCAAATGAAGTAATCCTGTATCAGGAATGTTCTCGTCGTCCAAGCTGGCAAATGTGAGGACGTTTGTAGGGCTGTCTTTTTCTCTATATTCACTGTTTAAAATTTGAACAAGGTCATCATTAGCCAGCACCATGCTGATTTCTAAATCTCGATTTAGTACGGCATTTGGTAGAATTGCGTGATCCATCACTTTATTGACAGTCAATTTAATAATAGCTTCAATATCTTTTAGAACTTCCCATTCAGGTTCTTGAACGGAGATATCTATCAGAGGATTTTCTTTTTTAATAATGCTCATATTTATATTAATGCCTGTTTCTAAAGTCATGCTTGTCGTAAGCGTCAATAATTCTTGTGACTAGCTTATGCCTTACAACATCTTTTGCATCAAAATTAATGAACGGTATCTCGTTTACATCTCGTAGTATGCTCATAGCTTCTTTTAAACCGCTTTGTGTACCAGGTGGCAGGTCAACTTGTGAAGGATCACCAGTGACCACCATGCGTGTGTTTTCACCCATACGCGTTAAAAACATTTTCATTTGCATAGATGTTGTGTTTTGCGCCTCATCGAGAATAACGAAAGCATTCTTAAGTGTACGTCCACGCATAAAGGCGAGGGGGGCAATCTCAATCTCACCGCTTTCAATTTTCTTTGGCACTTGATCGGCGGGCATCATCTCATTGAGGGCGTCATATATAGGACGCAAATAAGGATTGATTTTTTCAAGCATATCACCGGGCAGAAAGCCTAGTTTTTCTCCTGCTTCAACGGCAGGACGACAGAAAACCATACGTTCAATTGTTCCTGCTTGGAACATTTCAACGGCAGCAGCAACGGCCAAAAAAGTTTTACCTGTCCCTGCGGGGCCAACGCCAAAGACCATATCGTTGTCGCGCATGGCTTGAATATATTTTGCCTGATTAGGAGAGCGGGGTAGTATCAATTTATTCTTGTAAGTTTTAATGCCGGTCTTTTCATCATAAAGCATTTTCTTATCTGGCTTTTCATCAGTCATATTTTGATTTCCTGTTGAGTTGTCATGTTTTAAAAAACGTAATGCGCTGTCGATTTCAGCTGTGGTCACGTCTTGTTTTTTGTTGATTTTTTTCCAGAGCATATCAAAGATTTCTTTGGTCAGAGAGACGTTGTCTTCATCACCTTCGATCATGATTTTGTTGCCGCGATTGGCTATTTGAACGGATAGGGCCTTTTCAATGTGACGTAGGTGACCGTTATGCGACCCTAAAAGGACAGGCAAAAGGGTGTTGTCATCAAATGAAAGAGTAATGCTCTTTAATGGGGGATTTGTTATAGTAAACCTCTGTAAACATTAAATATAATTAATTATATCATAATGATACTGCCAAAAGGTAAAAATTATTTTAAACCGCGCTTTACCAAAGCCGCCAATGGATCCAAGGCAACGGAATGACCTGTTTTTGCTCTCATGGATTTTAAGGCTTCTAAAGTTTGCTGTATATCAGCAGCCTGTATTTGTTCTGCTTTTCCTAGGAAAGTTTCTAATTTTTCAAAGGAAGCTTTGGTTAGAACGTGATTTAAACTGCCGTCTTTTTCATCTCTTAGGCCAATAGCATCCAAGGTTACAGGCTGAAGGTCCTTATAAGTCATTCTAAATTTAAAAGGAGTTCCAAAATCTTTACCATCTTCTTCACGTTTAAATTGAGGTTTTGCGCCGACTTTTATAATGCGTTGGTATAGCTGTTTGAAGCCATACTGAGTGTTTAGCTCTTTTTGTCTTTCTATAAAGTCTAATACTTGCGCGCTTTGCTCAGCGGCAATTTCTAACGCTTCTTCTGCATTTGCGGAAGGTGATATATAATTTACATGTCCAATATTACCAATTGTAAGAGTTTCCCCCGATACATGGGAAGTGTATATAATTTCAGGCTGACTTGGGTCTGATGAGCTTATGCCTGCAACAACACGATTATTAATGCGACCAACACGATTTAACAATTCTCTAACTTGAGTCATATCATGATCAGTTGCTTCTAATGTTACTGAACCAACAAAAAAGTCATAGGTTTCATGTTCTTGGGTTAGTTTGTTTTTAATACGCGCTTGGTAACCTTGTAACTCTTGCCCATTAATTCCAGTTTGTGTCTCACCTGTTTTGGTGACCCAACCAGCTTGCTCTAAATGGTCAATGTAACTTTTGCCCTTGATAGTGTTTTCGGTATATTGTTGGAAAAGCCCTGTACAAGCCTGAAGCACATCAAGAGGGTTTCGTCGCTTTAGATTAATTGTTGCGATTGGCTCGTCGTCCAATGCGTACCTTAAATGAATTCTGTTATTGTGATGTATGAAATTAATGCTAAATTTGGCTTGAAATTCTGCCAAGGACTCTTTGAATCCTGCAATCAGGTCCTTAACACCGTAAATTTCAACTTTTAATTCTTCTGGAGTTCTAGCCCCCACTGCGCGTAAAAAGCCAAATTCTTGATGGACTGCGGTATACGTTCCATCTTCAGCTTGAGATAGAGTAAAGCCATTGTGAGTTTCACGGTATGCTTTTTGTTCACTTGGTGTGGATGTATCAACGGTCTCAGGTTCAGCTATCTGAGGCTTATTTCCGTTTGCAGGCATATTAAAATGTTTTCTTAGCTTCTGTGCCGCGTGCTGTTGACTGACATGGCTACGTCTTCCATTCACGAAAGCTAAGGTTAAACTGTTATCAGGTGTTGCCCAACGTTCATGAGAGGAGCCTTTTCCTGCTTTTTTATGGACTGTGCATCCAGCAGCATTGGCAATACGCGCAAATTCGTCACGACGCATACGTTGCGCAGATTCTAATTTTCTTAAATCATCTTCAGAAATACTCATTTGAAGTTTTATAAAGAAGTATTATATTTATGTAAATGTTATTCTTTGATTAAAACTTCACCAACTAGAGCATTCGCGGTGGCTTCGGTGATTTTTACGTCGACGAATTGACCGAGAAGGCGGTCGTTGGCGGGAACGTTAATAGCTTGATAGAAAGGTGTGCGGCCTTGAAGTTGGCCATCTTTTTTACCTTTACGTTCAAAAAGAACGGACATTGTTTGACCAAGAGATTGCTTATTAAACTCAAAATATTGATCAGAAATTAGATTTTGAAGTTCTGTTAAGCGTGCTGTTTTAAGGTCTTCACGTACCAAGTTGCTCATATTGGCGGCTGGTGTGCCGGGACGAGCGGAGTATTTAAAGCTATAGGCACTGGCGAAGACAACATCGCGTATCAGTTGCATTGTGTCTTCATGGTCTTGATCTGTTTCACCCGGAAAACCAACGATGAAATCAGAAGAAAAGACGAGGTTAGGGCGGGCTTTTCGGAGATCTGTAATAATCTCCCTGTATCTATCCGATGTATGTTTACGGTTCATGGCTTTGAGGATTTTGTCTGAACCGCTTTGCACAGGCAAATGAAGGAAGGGCGCAAGCTTATCCACATCACGGTGTGCATCAATTAATTCTTGGTCTACATCACGTGGATGGGAGGTTGTGTAACGGATTTGTTCAACGCCATCAACACCCGCTACAGCTTCAATTAAGCGGCCTAAGCCCCATGTCTTTCCATCGGTGTTTTCGCCATGGTAAGCGTTGACGTTTTGGCCCAATAAAGTGATTTCTTTTGCACCGTTATCCACAAGGCGTTTGGCTTCATCCACAATCTTATCCACAGGGCGAGAATACTCCGCACCGCGTGTATAAGGGACAACGCAGAACGTACAAAATTTGTCACAGCCTTCTTGGATAGATAGAAATGCAGCAGGGCCTTGTTGTTGCTCTTCGGGCATGCTGTCGAATTTTGTAATCGTTGGAAATTCAGTATTCACAACACGTTCATTACCGTTAGCTTTTAAAACCATTTCAGGTAGCTCGTGATAAGTTTGAGGACCAAAAACCATATCGATCACAGGAGCGCGTTGAAGAATAAAATCCCCTTCGGCTTGTGCGACACAGCCCGCGACAGCCATCAGCATTTTGCCGCCTTTGGCTTCTTTTGCATCTTTATGCTTCTTTAAACGACCAATTTCTGAGAACACTTTATCGGTTGCCTTTTCACGAATGTGACACGTGTTAAGGATCATCATGTCTGCGTCTTCAGGCTCGTCGACTTGGGCATATCCAAGAGGGCGCAAGATATCGGCCATGCGCGAGCTGTCATAGACGTTCATCTGACAACCCCATGTTTTGATATAAAGTTTCTTTTGTGTATTGGCTGAATTACTCATTGCGTGGCTGTTAAACCATGTTTAAGGTACGCAAATCAAGCCTTTTAGTAATTGAATGAGAGTTTTTATGAAGCCTGTATTACTCGCTTTTTACAATAATGGTCCTTTGGGGACAAGTGATTTAGAAGAACGTTTTGATCTAATTAATCTATGGAACGAACAAGACCCCGAAGCTGCTATAAATAGTAACCGAGATAATATTGTTGCCATTCTTTGCAAAAATGAAAATAAAATTAGCCGTAAATTAATTGAGGCGCTTCCAAATTTGGAGATTATTGCAACATTTTCTGTTGGGGTTGACCATATTGATATGGAAGCCGCAAAAGAGCGCGACGTTAAGGTTACGAATACGCCTGACGTACTCTGTCAAGAAACTGCTGATACTGGGCTTGCCTTATTGTTGGCTGTGGCACGTCGCGTGGCTGAAGGTGATATGTTTGTTCGTGTTGGAAAATGGCACAACGGTAATTTACCATTGGGCGTAACCTTAGCGGGTAAAACGATTGGTGTTGTTGGGCTAGGGGGCATAGGTTCTAAAGTGGCTAAGCGATGTGAAGCGTTTGAGATGAATGTTGTTTATTATGGGCCACGTAAAAAAGACGTTGCCTATCCTTATTATGACGACATTAACAAGATGGCACATGATTGTGATATGATGATCTTGACTTGCCCAGGTGGTGAGGCAACAGCCAATTTGATTGATGCCAACGTTCTTGAAGCTTTGGGGTCAAAAGGAATTTTGGTAAATATTGCACGCGGGAGTGTGGTGGATGAACCTGCTTTAGTGGCAGCACTAGAGAACGGAACGATTGCGGCAGCAGGCTTAGACGTGTTTGCGAACGAGCCAAATGTGCCAGAAACGCTGATTTCTATGGACAATGTGGTACTTTTGCCGCATATAGGCTCTGCTACAATAGAGACACGCACTTTAATGGGGCAATTGGTCATAGATAATATTTTTGCGCACTTTGATGGTGCACCATTATTAACCGAAGTTAAAATTTAAAAGGATTAGAGAGTATGAGAGTTTTATTATTTGTATTGGCACTTGTTATCGGGTCAACAACAGCGCAAGCAAAAAGTTGTTATTCAGCCGCAGAAGCGGAAGCAGAGCAGGCCATCCGCATCCATAGTGAATTAATGGTTATTGGCCTAAATTGCCAACATATGACACCGCGTGGATGGAAAAACTTCTATCAACAATATCGCGAGATTACACAACGTCACAAACAAATGTTCTCAAACTATGAGAATGTTTTGATTAAGGCGAACGGATCAGAGCGTAGTGTCCATGATATGCGTACAGCGTTTGCGAATAAAACATCGACAGATGCCGCGCAAATGCGCCCAGATGTGTTCTGCGCAACTTACGCACCACGTATTCCTAAGGTCGCACAAATGAGTAAAGAAGAATTGCGTCAATGGGCGGTGAGTTCAGTAGGAACACAAAGTTCAACAAAGCCACTTTGCGCTAGTTATTAAGGTTGCTGGATATTAGGTGAGCTGGAAAGTGTTACGTTTGTGTATGATGACGTTACCTCTATAGAACATTCTTCGTCGCGCATACAATCAAAGAGCTCAGCAACTTGTTGAGTTATACTATATGCCGTAAGACCTCTACAAAGATCTTTATCTTCAATAGTATCGAGCGTTGCGCAAGCTTTCAATTTTCCCCTAGCCCTTTCGAAAACCATATCTTCACCGATGCATATAGTATTAAGTGTTTCAGGGGATGTGTCTGATGCTAAGGGACCTGTATCTTCTTGGGCTCTCTGTTTTTGGCAAAGGCCTTTCATAATACTAGTTTTATCTAACATTTCTGCTGTTGTGTCAGTTTGATTTGCTGATGCATATGATGCTAATAATAATACTGTTGTGGCACTTATCGTGCCTATACTTGTTTTTTTCACCTTGTTCTCCACTGCTTTAATTGCCATAAAAAGCGAGTTATACATATTTAAGTTATGTAAATCAATAGTTATTTTGAGAAACAACAGACTCTATTTATTGTTTTGTAATTACAACATGGAGATTTTTTATGAGCGCACCAGAAATTATACCAAAACTTCAAATCGACGAACAGATTAATCAAATTTTCAAACCTGTTGCAGACGCGATAGAAAGCGTTATTTTTTACGCTTATCCGTTTGAGATGTTTGGTGAGGAAATTCAAATTAAGCTGATCTTAGTTTGGCTGGTGGCTATTTCTCTATTTCTGACTTTTTATTTAGGTTTCATCAATATTAGATATTTTAAGCACGGCATTGATCTAGTGCGCGGCAAATATGATAAAGCCAGCGATAAGGGCGAGATAAATCGTTTTCAAGCATTGGCAACATCATTATCGGGCACGGTAGGGCTTGGAAATATTGCTGGTGTTGCTGTGGCGGTATCGCTTGGCGGGCCGGGGGCTGTCTTTTGGATGGCGATGATGGGTGTGTTTGGCATGACGGCCAAGTTTGCAGAAGCGGCACTTGGTGTAAAGTATCGTGTTTATCCCAACCCTAACGACAAATCTCAAGTTGCTGGTGGGCCGATGTATTACCTCGAAGCTATATTCAAGCGTCATGATCAGGCGATGTTTGGGAAGTTTTTAGGCATTTTCTTTGCTGTCTGTTGTGTTGGTGGTGCAATAGGGGCAGGAAATATGTTTCAAGCCAATCAGGCATTCCAACAAGTTGTGAACGTCACAGGCGGTGAACAAGGCTTTATGGCAGACAAAGGCTGGATCTTTGGTATTGGCCTTGCGCTTCTTGTTGGTGTTGTCATCATTGGCGGCCTTAAGAAAATTGCGAATGTGGCATCACGTATTGTGCCCCTTATGGGCTTGCTCTATTTAACGGCTGGCTTGGTTGTTATAACGATGAATTTCACACAAATTCCGTCTGGCTTGATGACTATTGTTCAAATGGCGGTAACTCCAGAGGCTGGATTTGGCGCCATCATTGGCGCACTTCTAATGGGTGTTCAGCGTGCCGCATTCTCGAATGAGGCAGGTATAGGCTCTGCGGCTATTGTTCATTCAACAGCGAAGGTTAAGGACCCTGTGTCGCAAGGCTTTGTAGGAATGCTGGGGCCTTTTATTGATACTATTATTATCTGTATGGTGACAGGGCTTGTTATTGTTATAACTGGCGCTTACGAGAATGTTGATGAAGGCATGGAAGGTGTTAGCTTAACCTCTCGTGCGTTTGAGACGACTATTCCACACTTCTCTTATGTGTTGGCGGTTATTGTCTTCTTGTTTGCTTATTCAACGATGATTGCTTGGTTTTATTATGGCCTGAAAGCTTTGACTTATATTACAGGTGAAAAGCCAGCGATTGAAATGGCGTATAAAATCATCTTTTGCTTGTTTGTCATTGTAGGTTCTGCATCAGCGTTGGGGAACATTATCCGCTTCTCAGATTCCATATTATTTGCGATGGCGATACCGAATGTTATTGGGCTTTATTTATTTGCGCCTGAGCTTAAAAAAGATATCAAAAAGTATATTCAAGGTCTTAAAAAAGCGTAAGTATTTTAATGCCCTACGTGGTGTCTTTTATCTTTTGAATATAAATTGTGAATAGCTGTGATTTTTTTATCATTCGTTGTTGCGCGAAATGCATTGTCCTGTCTTGATGTATTCTTCACAAAACAAAAATTTTGATATTGGGGTCCAATCCATGAGCGATGCTTTGCCGCGTAAAAATACACCGATTACTGTTGAACCAGGGGCTAAATCTAAAAATTTAGAAGCTTCTAAGGAGAAATTTTCTGCTGTTAAAAAAGCGGGTAGGATTTCGGTGGGTAACAAGCCGCTACCGAAAGACACAGCGAACGAGTTTTCTGTTCGTGAGGGATCTTCATTAAAGACATTACGTATTTCCAACCCAACTGAGGGTAAGAAAGAAGCGTCATCAACAAACAGAGCGCCTATTCCACATAAAGCTGAAGAGCGTGCTTTAAAACCAAATTCTAAGCCTAATTCATTAAGTGCCGCGCAAGCTCAACGTAACAGCGAAGGTAAATTTCCTGCGTTACCAGAAGCGAAACGCATCAGTGATAAGCCTGTTCGCGTTGATCCATCATTGGTAGCGAAGAAAGATGTTGCGGCATCTTCTAGCTTTTTTAAAGATGACTTAAGTGTGAGAGCGCCGAGTACAAAGGCTAAAGCAACTCCAGTTGTAACAACGAGCCGTACAAAAGAGCCAGAGCACCAAGAAAATCAGGATTTATTCCCAGATATGTCCACGTTTAAGCTGAGTAATGTTGTTGGAGCGGCCATTACAGGGGCTTGGTTTATTATTGCTGCTGTTTATGCGCAATTCTTTATGGGTATTGGAACGTTATTTTCACAACAACCACACATTATTGGTGGATTTCTAGCGGGTATTCTTGCACCCGTGGCCTTACTTTGGATGATCATTAGTCATATCCAACGTGGTCGTGATGTACATGATTATGCTGTGGCTTTGCATGATGAGTTAAAAATTCTTAACGCTGGCAACAAAAATAATAACATTAACAACGCCGTGCAAAATATTGATTTATCAAAAGAAAATAGTCTTGTTGTTGAGTCTATAAATAGAGCACGTGCAGGTCTGCGTCATGAGATTAAAAACCTTAATCTTGCGACTGAAAAAACAGGCTCTCAGCTTGATAAAATCAATGATCGTTTGAGTGATCGTGCCTCCAAGCTTTTGAATATGTCAGAAGAAATGGAAAAACGTGCGAGCTCGTTTGAAGAAACGGCATCAAAGCAAATGACGAAGTTTTTGTCTAATGCTGCATCTCAAAGCGTTAACATTGAAGGAAACACAAAGGTTTCCGAAGAAATGCTTTCCAAGACAGATGGTCTGACAGCAAAAATGGATAGCCGTATACAGTCTTTGAACAGCGTCCTTGGTAAAATGGAAGGCACACTTGGCTTAATCGAAGGCAAAGGGAATAGTGCGGCAGATAAATTGTCTAAAGCTGTTCAAGATAATTCAGCACAACTCACTGGGCTTGAAGGTATCATTTCAAAATCTATTGAAAAGCTAACGTCTGCAACGGGGAATGCTAAAGATACTGTTGAAAGCTTAATGCAGAAATCTTCTGATAAAGTAACAGAGATCAACAAATCAGGCGAGAAAACAGCGGCTGAGCTGAAGGGTACGCTAGAGCTGATTGATGCTAGTCGAACGCAAATTGAAACAACTTCTAAGTCTATGGGCGAACAGGTTCAAAAGACTGTACGCTCTGTGGAAAAACAGGCTGAAGAGATGGCAAAAGCGCAAGCAACACTTGTGAAACGTATAGATGATATGCATTTGCAAGTATCTGAACCATTGGCGGCGGTAAATCGTGCTGTGGAAAAAGCTGTGAATAAGCATGGGGATATCGAAAAAGCATTGGATCAACGTATTGAAACATTAAATACGGCATCTGAAAAAGCAGTTGAACGTACAGCTATCATCCGTGACGGTCTGCGTGAGCAAACACAAGAGATGTCGACGATGATGGGGCAGCTTGCTGGTCACTCACGCAGTGTTAAAGCCATGCTGAAAGACGAGAATGAAAACTTGGCTGAAAATGTTAAGCTAGCGCTTGAAAAAGTGGACACTGTTGGCGGCGCGCTTCGCGGGCAATCTGACAAACTTGATGGTGTTATTGCCAACGCAGAAGAGCGTATTGGCAAAATCAGCTCCGTTCTTTCAGATCAATCAATGCATGTTGTTAAAAATACAGGGCGCATTATTACGGATCTTAAAGACATTGAATTGGCGGTTGGTAATAACGTTAAATCATTGGTTGAAAAATCCATTACTGCGAAGTCTGCAGTCAGTGGTGTAGCGGAAGCTTTAAGTAAATCAGCAAAAGATATCGAGCCAGTTTACAAGAAAGCAACTGAGCAGATTAATCAGACAAATGAGCGTTTTGAAAAAATGTCTGAAGGTTTCGAAGGTAAAACAACGCGCAATATCGACAAACTCAAATCATTCGAAACATTATTCGATGAGCGCCTTAAAACGCTTAGCAGTAGTGCCGAAGACGCATCACATATTCTTGAAAAATCCAGTGATAACCTTGGATCACGTGTGAATGATATTGATAACGCGACTTTAAGTGCGCAGAAGAAATTGCAGGATATTGATAACTTATTCAAAAACCATGTTTCAGATATCCATATAACAACAGATCAAGCCTTGTTGAAAATTGACACTGTTCAAAATGCAATGAACTCACACTTCCAAGATTTATCCGCGTCAGTAGCGGAGAGCTTGGCGCAAATGAAAGATGTGAGCGCACAATTTGTTAAGCAAACTGAGGAAGTTGATAAATTATCAAACAGCGCGATTGACGGGCTTGATAGCGCAGGTACGAAGGCGAATGATAAGGTTAAGAGCCTGAACAAGCTTGCGAAGACGACAGCGGAGCAAATGGAAACAATGCTCAACAAGGTTCAAAATGAAGCTAAGCATTTGTTAGAAACATCAACCAAAACATTGAATCAAATGAAAACTACTGGTGATGACTTTGGTAAACGTGCGAAGCAGTTTGAAGACCAAATGAAAAACTCAGCAACAAGCACCAAGAAATATGGTGACGAGCTTGGGAAGCAAGTTGATAAGGTTTCTAAGACTTCTCAAAAATCTGCCACTGATATTGAAAAAGCAATGGCACAATTAGCCAAGCAGTTATTGGATGTGAAAGAAGTTTCTAAGGACGTAACAAAAGATGTGACAGCTTCTAGAGATAAACTTTCTGGTGAAACTGAGCATATGGCGGAATTGTCATTAAAAGCGTCACGTGTTGTGGAAGAGGCGGCAAGTTCATATACGCGCCAGTCTTTAGAGCTTACAAAGGCAACAACTGAGGCGGCCAATCATATTGAGAAAGTCCGTGAAAGTGATTGGCGCGTTCAACGCGATGCGTTCTTGAACTCAACACGTTTTGTTCTTGAAAGCTTGCACTCATTGTCTGTTGATCTGACACGTATGGTTGACGGCGATATCCAAGAAAAAGTTTGGAAAGCGTACCAAAAAGGTGACATTGCCGCGTTCACACGCCGCTTAATTGAGAATCGTAGCAAGCTGCCTTACGAGAAAATGAGCAAAAAATATTCTGATGACAATGAATTCAGAACCTATGCAAATCGTTTCATTCGTCAGTTTGAAGAGCTTTATGGACATGCGCAGGCTAATGATTATGGTGAGCTTATCTCTGCAACCTTTGCCTCAAGCGACGTTGGTGGATTATACGGTATTCTTTGCCAAGTTTCAGGACGTGAGGACATGACGCAGGAATTAGGACGTCGCGCCGCATAATTTCTTTTTTATAACATATTGATTGATGTACCGTTTAACGGCATAATATCAGCTTCAAAGGATGGTTTTCATTAACCGTCCTTTTTGTTGGTGTTTTAATAATACAGCGAAAGCTTAAGTAACTTATGGCAAAAACTAAATTCTGTGCCGGTTTATCAGACATATCAGACAGTTATATGGGTTGTATAATTGATGATTGGGGCGTTCTTCATGATGGTGAAGACGCGTTTCCGGGTACTATTGACTGCCTTAAAGAGCTAAAACAGCGCAAAAAAGAAATCATTATTTTATCGAACGATCGTAAGACAGCCCTTGAGAAAAAAGCTGAGCTTAAGAAAATGGGGATAGGGCCGAGCCTTTATCACCGTATTGTTACACCGACGGAAGTTATTAAAACCTCATTGCAAGAGCAAGAAGACGGCTTGTTTAAGAACATGGGTAAAAGAGCCTATGTTATTACGCGCAACAACGACGTTGCCGTGTTGGATGATACAGACATTGAGATTGTTGACGACATTGAAAAGGCAGACTTCGTTTTGCTTTTGGGAATGGACTATCCGCGAAAAACTCTTGAAAGTTATGATGCAGTCATACGTCGTGCCATTCAATTACGTTTGCGCGCTATTTGTTCAAACCAAGACAGTAAAGCACTTATTGGTACAAACTTCCTTACAGGGCCAGGTTTATTGGCGCGTCGTTATGAAGATGCTGGCGGTATTGTTTTCTATATCGGCAAACCACACTCTATTGTTTTCAGACATTGCATTGAGTTGCTACAAGAAAAAGAAATCTTTCCATCTCACACAGTAATGCTGGGTGACACGATGGCACATGATATTTTAGGGGCGCACGCGGTTGGTATTGATACATGTTTATTTAAATCAGGACTTCATGCCGCAAACTTCATGCATTGCACAAATTTAAAAGAAGCCGATAATACGCTTAAGAACCTGATTATCCAGTACGGAAACATCATGCCGACCTATTTGGTTGATGAAATGCGTTGGGGGAATGCCCTTCCTGACCGTAAGCATAAAAAACGTAAACAGCCTAAAAGTTAAAATTATTGACATAAAGCTACACTTATGTTTATCTCAATAATTATAATATTGGGAGAGAATAGTCATGGCTAATATAATTGAATTTACAACATTAACAGGCATTGCCTTTGAAGTACCCGCAGATCGTGTCTTTGACATTACTGAAGCTAATTCGCCGTTACTTGACGCCTCAAGAGTTTTTATACAACCAGATACGATGATAAAATATAATCGCGCTTCTCCAGTGGCAAATCTTTCCACGGTTACTGCCTTAAGTGATATAGAAGGTCACCCTAAGAATAGCGTTTATGCAGATGTTACTGGTAGTGTTACACATAATCAGCAAAGAAAAGATACGGCACAACGTGCCCCTCATTGTTAATACCTATTTGCACTAAGCATAACATTCTATAAACTG
>JALZUF010000036.1 GCA_023301785.1 Alphaproteobacteria bacterium
AATCTTCCTGTGAAGTTTAGTGATGTTGAAATTAAGACTGATATTGCCTATGGCGATAAAGACATTCAAAAGCTTGATCTTTATATTCCTGAAATATCAGACAAAGCTCTACCTGTTTTGGTCTTCTTTTATGGTGGCCGTTGGACAGATGGATCAAAGGATATGTATGATTTTGTTGGAGGGGCATTTGCCAAGAGAGGCTATGTTGTTGCCATTGCAGATTATTCTAAATACCCAGACGCTAAATTCCCAACCTTTGTCGAAGATGGCGCGGAAGCTGTAGCATGGGTGCATGATAATATTGCACAGCATAAAGGGGATGCCTCTAAAATATTTGTGAGTGGTCATTCGTCTGGCGCGCACATTGGCGCTTTGGTTGCAACGGATGAGCGTTACTTAAAGGCTTTAGGTAAGAAAAATATCATCACGGCGTTTGCTGGGCTATCTGGACCATATGATTTTGTACCGCAAGCCGAAGACCTAAAAGATATGTTTGGTGCCACCGAGGCAGAATATAGTAAAACTATGGTGACATCTTATATTAACGGTAATGAGCCACCTATGTTGTTGCTTTGGGGTGAGAAAGACCAAGCGGTATGGGCAAGAAATCATGAATTGTTGTCTAAGAAAATTAAAGATAAAGGCGGTGAGGTTGAGGTTAAGACCTATCCGGCACTTAACCACGTTGAAACAGTTGGAAGTTTGACTTGGTTCTGGCGTAAAAAAGCCCCGATTTTGGATGATGTAGATACGTTTTTTACAAAGTATAAATAAGAAGGATATTAAATATGAAATATGTTGTTGCCTATTTGGTTGTTGCTGCGGTCTTTTTGATCATTGATTACTTTTGGTTAAGTTACGTGATGAAAGATATGTTTGATAAACATGTTGGCCATCTGTTGGCAGAGAATTTTAACATGGGTGTAGCCGCTGGTTTTTATTTGTTGTTTGGTGCTGCTATTGTGATGTTCTGCGTCTCGCCTGCATTGGCAAGTGGTAGCTGGGTGACAGCTCTTCTTTATGGCGCGGCGTTTGGTTTCTTTACTTACGGAACGTATGATGCAACTAATTTGGCGACGTTGAAAGATTGGCCTGTATTCTTGGCGGCGATTGATACGGCGTGGGGGACTGGCTTAACGGCGCTGTCTGCAACGGTTGGATATTTTGTTACCAAAGCTATCTATGGAGTGGGTTAGGCATCTTAGCCTTCCTTCATTCCTTCTAGCTCAAGCCAGCGATTTTCGTAGCGTTCTAATTTTCCTTGTAGGTCGCCTAAATTTTTAGCGGCCTCGTGGAAACCATCGGGGTCACGTTGATAGAATTCTGTATCGGCAAGCTCGGCGCTTGTTTTCTCAATGTCTTTTTGGATTTTTTGAATTGTATCCGGTAACTGGTTAAGTTCGCGCTGTAATTTATAAGAAAGCTTTACGGTCTCTTTTTTAGGTTCTTCTTGAACAGCGTTATTATTTTTTTCTTTAGACTTTTTTTGATTTTTCGATTTAGGCTCTGGCTTTATCACAGGCTTAAATTTTTCTATGTAATCAGAATACCCACCAACACAAGCCTGCACTTTTCCATCGCCTTCAAAGGCCAAGATGCGTGTGACTGTTTGGTCTAGGAAATCGCGGTCATGGGATACGATGATGAGTGTACCTTTATACTGCATAAGAATATCCTCGAGCATATCGAGTGTATCCATATCCAAGTCATTGGTGGGCTCATCTAGGATAAGGCAGCTCTTAGGGTTAGCGAGGATTTTCGCCAACATGAGGCGGTTTTTCTGGCCACCAGACAGCATTGAAACCTTGTCATACACACGGCCTGGATCAAAGAGAAAGTCTTTGAGATAGCCGCAAACATGGCGCTCTTTGCCCATCACGTCAATGTAATCACCCCCAGAAGGAGAGAGGATTTTCTTTAAGGTATGATCAGGATCAAGATCACTTCGCTTTTGGTCAAAGTATGAAAATTCAAGCTCTTTACGTTTTTTAACGCGGCCTTGGTCTGGTTCTAAGGTGCCGATAAGCATTTTCAGAAATGTAGTTTTTCCTGATCCATTTTTACCTAGAATCCCAATGCGATCACCGCGTTGAATTTTGTAAGAAAATTTATCAAGAATAGTAATTTCTTTTTCGCCTTCATTAAAACTTTTATAGACGTTGTAAAACTCTGCGACATTCTTAGAAGAATGTTCGGTGTCTTTCATCGATTGATGTTCGATCTTTTTTGTCGCACGTCGGTAGGCGGATTCGTCAGCCTTTAACTGATCACGCATTTCTTTCATTTGTTCGAGGCGGCGCATGTTACGTTTACGGCGGGCTTTAACACCGCGGCTGGCCCATTCAACTTCTAGACCGACAATCTGTTTACGGTTTTTAAGCTCGCGTTCTTCTTGCTCAAGAAGCTCGGTTGACCATTGTTCAAAATGTTTAAATCCTTGGGGGCACACGCGCATTTTACTGCGGTCTAACCAGAAGACTTGATTGGTAATATTGGCCAAGAAGGCGCGGTCGTGGGAGACGACTAAGAGCGTGCCGCGATAAGATTTAAGGTAGCCTTCTAACCATTCAATAATTTCTAAGTCCAAATGGTTTGTTGGCTCATCGAGCAATAAAATATCTGGTTCTTCGACGAGCGCGCGTGCCAAGCCTGCACGGCGTAATTGTCCACCTGATAGCACGGTCATCTGAGCGTCTTTATCGATTTGTAGGGCATCGACGACTTTGTCGACCTTATAGGCATGGAGGTCTTTTTCTTCTTCTTTGATCTCACTGAAGATGTAGTCGAAGACGGTTTGATTTTCTTTGGGCACAATATCTTGGCGTAAATATCCGATTGTCACGCCAGCTTCTTCCCAACGTTCGCCTTCGTGTAAATCCTGCACACCTGTGATGATATTCATTAGCGTGGTTTTACCCGCGCCATTGCGGCCAACAAGGGCGATTCTGCTGTTTTGGTGGATATTAAAGGATAGATTCTCAAATACAGGCTCCTGCGTATAGCGTACGCCAGCGTCTTTAACGGAGAGTAGGAGGGGTGAAGCCATTGATTTAATTAAATAATTCCTAATAAACGGGTTAAAAATAAAAATTTATTATTATTAGGGAGATTTCCTTATTAGCGGTATAATAGGTGTAGAAGTTCAAAACAACCATTTTTATGGGAGGAAAAGATTATGGTCCAAGGATATTGTGTAAAATGTAAAGAAAAAGGCGTTGAGTTAACTGACGCTGGTATTCATCAAACTAAAAAAGGTGGCTTTATGGCCAAAGGCAAATGTGGCAAAGGTTGCGGAACAACTGTTTGTGCGATGATGTCTAAAGAGAATGCTGATAAAGCATTGGAAGCAGGCGCCTCTAAAGAATTTTAGTTTAGAGCGTATTTATATAGTTTTAAAAGAGCGGTCTTTTTAGGCCGCTTTTTTATTACCATAAACATTGCCATAGATTGTTTTGTTTGCTATAACACCTGAAATGTTTGAGGTTAGATTATGGGAATATATGACAAGACAGTTGTGGGCGTATCGCTTTATGGCGAAAAAGAGTGGGAGCAGGTTGCTGGTGTTTCTGGGTCTACCCTTGATTGTATCGCCAACCAAGACACACAATCATTTTCAGTTGATATTGTTACTGATCGCCGCCCAGCCAGAGATTTTCTAACAAGTGAATTTTTAAACAGGGGGATAGCGCAAGAACGCCTGACTTATACGGATGTTGTTCAAGGGCAATACGCCAATGGTATTAATAATTCAACAATTAACCATGCCCGTTTAAGTAAGCATATGAACGGCGTTAGTAACGCCCAAGTCTGGATTGGTGTTGATCTGGATGATCTATATTCATCGCAGCACGTCAGCGGTATGGTCGATTGGATTGAAAGAACAAAGGCAGCCATTGTCTTTGCGAACCTGAAAAGCTTTTACAAGGGACAAGATTATCGAACAGAAGGGCGAGACATTCAAAGAACTCAATACGGTGTCGGGGATAATTTTCCTTTTGAAGATAGCCTTAAAAAGAATGCGCCAGGTATGGGGGCGTTAGCTTTTAATTTGGCTTCAGGGCACATATGGTCAACTAGTGCAGATATATTGCGGGAGAATGTCCTGAATGAGCAAGTGGATCGCGCCGTCATTAGCCCTATCATGAGCCGAGGCGGTCAATGTATCTTAACAGATATTGATGTTGGTTATAATCAGACCGCTAGTATTGTCTACGGCAATGGGCGTGCCTCGCTGGAAAAAGAGATTGGTATGCAATCTAGATTTTTAGCGGCGATGATGAAGCAAACAGATGTTCCAGAGAGATATAAGCCGCAAATTCAGGAAAAGTTAGAT
>JALZUF010000037.1 GCA_023301785.1 Alphaproteobacteria bacterium
CGACCCAAAGCGGACATTACTCATTTTCTTAAATGCCCCCAATTTCAGCATGATGTATATACTCAATGGGACACTTTCAATGTTGTTAACGTATGTAGGGAAATGGCTTTCGATTATTAGATTCCCTATATGGAAGGTTTTTCAAATCTTCTTGCTTAATTGTAACCATGCCGACATTCCTATCGAATGTGATAATATACAGCCATACGAGATGGTGAAACTAATGATTTAATAAAAGGAAAATACTATGAAAACATCTACAAAAGCACTAAATTCAATGATTGCTAGCGCGTTTATTTTAACAATGGGAGCGACTACTATAGGCTCATCACAGGCGCATGCTGCTTCAAAAGAAAAATGTTATGGCGTGGTTAAAGCAGGTAAAAATGGTTGTGGTGACGCTGCTGGTAAACATTCGTGTGAAGGGCAAGCTGCTATTGATGGTTCTGGTCAAGAATGGATTTCACTACCTAAAGGTGCTTGTGCCAAAATCGTTGGTGGATCTGTTAAGCCGTTCGCAGGAACTGAAGCGCCTATGAAAAAAGAAGGAATGATGAAGAAAGATGGTTAATGCTCAATTAACACCAATATCTATCCCGGATTCGCTTTACGCGGATCCGGTTGGTATTGGTCTCCGTCATGATCATTACGAGAGCATTGTCGAAGCCAAACCTGAAATTGGTTTTTTGGAAGTTCATCCAGAAAATTATTTTGGTGGAGGTTTAAATCATCACCACTTAGAAAAAGCTAGAGAATTGTATCCCTTAAGTTTTCATGCCGTTGGTTTATCTTTTGGCTCTGTAGACGGTGTCTGTGAAACACATTTGTCACAAATAAAAGAACTTATTAATATTTTTGAGCCTTTTCAATTTTCGGATCATGCGTCATGGAGCGCGAGTGGAAACGCACACTTGAATGATTTGTTACCATTGCCTTATAACGCAGAGAGTTTGAATACTCTATGTAGCAATGTGTACAAGACGCAGGATTTTTTAGGATGTCAAATTTTAATTGAAAACCCATCTACTTATATTGCCTTCAAAGATAATGAGATGGAAGAATATGAGTTGATGAACGCAATTGCAAAAGAGACAGGATGTAAAATTCTGCTTGATATCAATAACATATATGTACAAGCCCACAACCATAAACAAGATCCATATAAATATATTGAATCTATAAAGTCAGAATATGTTGGCGAAGTACATTTGGCTGGATTTACTGAGTTTGTAGAAAATGATAAAAACGAAACTATACTAATTGATACACATAGTAAACCTGTACATGGCCCTGTATGGGATCTATATGGTCATGCGATTGAACAACTAGGTAAAGTGCCTACACTTATCGAGTGGGATGATGACTTACCTCCTTTAAATATTCTTGTTGATGAAGCGAACAAAGCGCGTCAATTAATGAATGAAAAATTAGGTGATTAGTTTGCAATTGAATGAAATACAATCACGGTTTAAAGGCATCGTTTTGGGTGAGTATGATGATGTGTCTACAGCACAAGATTTTCATAGATTATTCGAGACTAATAATATTGATGTAAGCGCACGTTTGCATGTCTATAGAAATAATGTTCTAGAAAAATTAGTGAAAGCGCTAGAGATTACATACCCTACGGTACATGTGTTAGTCGGCGATGACTTTTTTAAACAGATTACTAGATTATACGTACGAAAAAATCCTCCGATAGAGGGTTGTGTTAATTTGTATGGTGAACAGTTTCCTAGCTTTATTGCAAATTTATCAGAGGCTTCAAGTTTACCTTATATTCATGATGTGGCTTTATATGATTGGTTTTTCAATGCTGCTTTTTATGCAAAGAATGATGAGAGTTTGGATGTCAATATTTTTCAATCCATTCCACCAGAGCAACTGTCAAATATCACTTTTACCTGTTTATCTTCTTTGCACTTAATAGACTCTGATTATCCCCTTACGTCTATTCGTGAGTTCTGCGATGTAGAAGTACAAAAGAGTGATAAAATGTTAAATATTGATGAGGGTGGTGAAAAGCTTTTACTTTATAGACCGCATTTAAAAATAAAGGTTTTGTATCTTCAGGATGATGAGTTTTTAATGCTGCAGTACTTGAAACAAGGGCACACAATAGGCCAGTCTTTAGAAGCGGTCATGCCTTCATATAACGATTTTGATTTTCAGAAATTCTTACAGAAAATGTTCGACCTTCAAGTCTTCTGTAATGTGATTGTAAAAAAACAAAAGATAACACAAACTTAGGAACACACTATGAAAATATTAGCCCATAACATTGATAATAAAATTGAACCTTTACGCCAAATCGCCACTAAAGTTGGAGCACCGCTACTTGATTTAGGGATGCGTGCTTATATGGCAAAAATATTCTTTACGTCTGGATTGTTGAAATTTGGTAAATTTAGAGATGAAGGCTGGGAAGGTTTTATTGTTCCTTTTGAAGAATATTACCCTATACCGGGTGTAGCTGCTGGTATTGCGGCGCCGATGGCGACAGCCGCTGAGCTGATCTTGCCAATTCTCTTAGTGTTTGGGTTGTTCAGCCGCTTTGCGGCGATAGGGCTTTTGATTATGACGCTTACAATTCAATATATTGTGCCTGCAGAATATGGCCTTGCAAATGTTCAGCATTATTTTTGGATGTTCTTGCTTGCAAGCATAGCTTTAAAGGGTGCTGGGGCTTTATCGATTGATCATTTCCTTGTTAAATGGGCTAGCAAATAGATATTTGTATAATTTCTCTCCTTAATATAAAGAAAACTTGAAATTTCTATTTCTGAAGTTTTCTGTGGCCAATTTATTATTATTATTATTATTAAAAGAAAAAATAAGTTATTTGTATGGAAAATTTGTTAGTAAAGAAAAATGAGAACTTCTTAGTCGGTGGCGCTATCCCGATGGACGAAGATACAAAGCGCAGTCTTTCCTTTTTCGAATTTTGGCCTGGATGGGCGATGTATATACCTGTTGGGCTGCAATGGATTGCATTATCGTTACGTCATGGTTCAGTGACGTTACCCTTTCTGGCTAATCCTAACTTAACATTGTCAGGCATGGTTGGTGTCCCTAAGAGTGAGCTGATGGTGCAGGCTACAGGCCTCTGTAAGGCTAAAATTTTACCTTGGGCACAATTCGACACAACGCAAGAAACTGCGCAGGAACAGGCTGAAAAGTGGATTAAGGCATGTGCAAAAGAAGAAATTCACCTTCCTTTTGTCTGTAAGCCAGATATTGGTTGTCGCGGCTTTGGGGTAAAGCTCGTGAAGGATGCAGAAAAATTGGCAAAAGTTATAGAAGCTTATCCTGCTGGAACATCTTTGATGTGCCAAAAGTTAGCAAGTTGGGAACCAGAAGTAGGTGTTTTTTATGTGAAAGACCCGGTGTCTGGAAAAGGGGATGTTGTCTCTATGACGTCTAAGTTTCTACCCCGTGTTACAGGTGATGGTCAAAGTACGTTGGGAGAATTGATTGAAAATGATGCGCGTGCAGGACAATTGCGTCATCAATATTATGAACGTCATAAAGGCATGTGGAATTCTATTCCTGAAGCAGGTAAAAATGTGCAACTAGTCTTTGCTGCCAGCCATAGTAAAGGCTCCATCTTCCGCAATGCGGGCGAGTATATAACACCAGAATTAAAACAGGCCGTTGTCGACATTATGGATGATTTACCAGAATTTTATTATGGCCGCTTAGATATCAAATATGCTGATTTAGAATCCCTTCAAAAAGGTGAAACGCTGGAAATTGTTGAGATTAATGCTGCAAGCTCTGAATCGACACAAATCTGGGATCGGGATACGAAATATTCTGAAGCAGTAAAGACCTTGCTTTGGCAATATAGAACATTGTTTAGTCTTGGTGCTTTTCACCGAAAGAACGGCAAGAAGACGCCTGGTATTAAAAAGTTTTTACAGCATTGGCGTATAGAAAGAAATCTAGGTCAGTATTATCCATTTACTGATTAAAGGTTTATTATGAGCAATCCTCTTCGTTTAAAACAAGTTAAAAATCCGCTGGTTCGATACGGTCTTCGTAAGATATCAAAAATTGATCTTCTCGAAGAATGGTATGATGACTGGTTAGCAAAAGATTTAAGCATTGATCAAAACGTGACTGGTTTCATAGATTATGCTATTAATCGGTTGGATGTTCGCGCGGATATCATAAACGAAGATTTACTGGATTCTATTCCCCGTACAGGGCCTGTTATAATTGTTGCGAACCACCCTTTGGGTGGTTTAGAAGGTTTATTACTAACGCATATTTTGTTGAAAATTCGTCCTGATTTAAAAGTTTTAACCAATGAATTGCTTCGAATTATTCCTGAATTTCAGGATGTTTTCATCGGTGTCGATGTTTTGAGTGATAATAAGCAACATGAAAATACAAAAGGAATGCGTGATGTTACGCGTCATCTATCTAATGATGGGGCATTGCTTGTTTTTCCTGCGGGAACGGTTTCGCGTTTAAAGCTTTCTTCTATGAGTATTTCAGACGCGCCTTGGTCACCTCTCATTACGCGCCTTGCTCGGAAATTTGAAGTGCCTATTTTGCCAGTTTTTGTAGAGGGAGAAAATTCTTTAAGCTTTTATTTATCTGGTTATATTCATAAACGTCTTCGTACAATGTTATTACCGCGGGTTATGATTAAAAAATCTGGAAAATCTATTCTGTTTCATATTGGTGCACTTATTCCTGCAATAGATATAAAACGTCTGACGAATGATAAAATTGCGACCTATTATGTTCGTTTTTGTTGTGAATTTTTACAAAGTAATATAAAAAATAAAGTAGCTGATAGTGTGATGCCAATGACAGAACTTAGGCAAAATTGGAGTAAGAATATAGTTTCTGATCATGTTAGATCCTTAGATAAGTATCTACTTTACTCAGAAGATAAGTTTTCATTATATTGCGTTCCTTATGAAGTGTTAGGGCCAATGACTGAACAGTTGGCTATTGAACGTGAGCGTACTTTTCGATTGGTTGATGAAGGAACAGGGCGCGAGCTTGACCAAGATTCTTTTGATCCGCATTACCAACATCTGTTTTTATGGGATAGTGAGGCTGAAAAAATCGCTGGTGGTTATCGCATAGGGGTTACTGAAGATGTTATTGCGAATAAGGGGCTTGAAGGTTTATATAGTCATTCTTTATTCTCATATAATCAGAAATTTCTAGAAGGGATGGGTGGCACGATTGAGATGGGTCGTTCTTTTGTTACAGAAGATTACCAACGTCATCCAAAAGCATTAGACATGTTGTGGAAAGGAATTGGACGGTTTGTTGCACAGAATCCTCAATACCATACGTTGTTTGGGTGCGTTAGTATTTCACGACAATACTCACCGTTAGGCAGTGCCCTATTAACAGAAACATTCTTATCTCATTATGGCGCAGATGATAGTATTCAACGTAAAGTGAAAGCACGAAAACCCCTTAGTAACCCTGACACTCCTTGGACGAAGAGCCAACTCAAAGGTTTGTCTGACCTTCCTATCTTGAACAAATTAGTCGGGAGAATAGATGTAGGAAAATCAATTCCAATTTTAATTCGTCATTACCTGGCATTGAATGGGCGGTTTATTTCTTTTACGGTGAATGAAGGATTTAATTATTCCTTAGATGGATTGATTGTTGTTGATTTGAGAAATACTGCAGATAGATATCTTAAACGCTACATGGGTGAAGAAGGACTAGAAAAATTCAAACTCCAACAGGAAGTTCAAAGAAATATGAGATAACGTGCACGTTACGTCTTGACTCTTATTTACTGATTACCCCTGAACATGACAAAAAAAATAATTTTATGCTTAATGCTGATTACAATGGGTGCATTTACTATGGCTTTTAAAAAAGAAAAACGTTTAATTCCACCTTTTTATAATTTAGATGATGCCGTTACGGCTGTTAAAAACCTTAAAGAGTTTAGCCAGCACAAACATCACGAAGATGGGCATCTTCCTTTACATTTTGTGCGTACAGGTAACGAGGCAGCGCCTGCTGTTTTATTTATTCATGGTTCTCCTGGGATGTGGGAAGGATGGGCAGAATACCTGCATAGTCATGAGTTGCGTTCTAAAGCCCTTCTGGTTGCGGTTGATCGTCCTGGTTATGGCGGTTCAAATAATGGAATATCTGGTGCAACGCTTAAAGAGCAATCAGATACAATTGTAGCATCGATCAAGTCAGCTTTTCCTCATAAGAAAAAATGGATTATTGTAGGGCATTCCTACGGCGGGCCTGTGGCATTGCGCTTGATGGCAGACTATCCTGATTTTTTCTCTTCATCTTTGTTGCTTGCGCCAGCAATTTCACCAAGTTTAGTCCGTGTGCGTTGGTACAATAGAGTTGCTGACTTACCGGTTGTACGCAGCTTAATATCAACTCATTTACATCGCTCTAATGAAGAAATGTTTTTACTCTCTGATGAGCTGTCAAAGATGAAACCTGATTTATCGAGTATCAAAAATTCTGTGATTATTATACAAGGTCAAAAAGACGGTATTGTCCATCCTGGTAATGTCGCCTATGCAGAAGAAACACTGGTTAATACGACAGTCCAAAAAAATATTTTACCACAACGAGGACATTTTCTTCCTTGGGAAGAATATGATTTAATCAAAGGGACGTTATTGAAAGAATTGCAAAAATAAAAATTATATTAAGGTAACAAAAATTTCTATTCCCAAATGTAATAGCATCAGAATGATATGAATTTATATTAAAGAAAGGTTTAGTAATGTTTCCGATTAACCCAGGGATTCCAAGCGTCAAAGTAAGTCAAAAACGCTTCGATTCTCAAGAGAAAGCACAAGGTAATAGAAGGTTTAGTAAGCAAGGAAAATCTAATTATACTTTTGTTTTTGAACTTCGTTTTCAAGAATTATTGAAGAAGGCACAAGAGAACTCAACTGCGATTATTATTCCTTTGAGGCCGAATAGCTTAAATGTGATAAACGGGAATGAAGAAAAAAATTTACGTTATGGTAGAGTGTGCCATGAATGTCAGATCGTATATCATAAAAATTCTATGAGAGGGTGCGCGCTTGTACCGTATCAAGCGGCTGATGAAAAAGTTGAATTGCTTAGTTAATATGAAATTATTTGCATTTTTAATCCCGTTGAGTGTGCGTGTTTGAGGTGTTATTCTTGATTTATGATATTATCAAAAGAAAAAAATATTGCGCTTCTAACGGCCGTTGCTGCGGCGATAATATATGGTAGCTGGGCGGTCTATGCTAATTATGAGCATGGCGTACATGCTTGGATAATGGCAGGGTTGTTGCAAGCTGTTTATGCCTTTTTCTCGACCTTCTCAATTACCCATGTTGCCAAATGGGTGTTTTTAAAATATAAATGTGGAATTACAGGAGTGGTTGCTGGGTTCGGGATGAGCTTTCTGGTTATGTTAGCTATCCCTTTAGGCGTGCATAATTTTTTTGGAACACCTGATATTTGGCAGACTATGTTGCCTGGATTGATATGGGGTAGTATTTATTTACTAGGTTTTCTTATTACTCTAAATAAGTCATCATAATATAGAGCAGATAGGTAACCCAATACAGTTTGAATGTCCGCTATTGGCCGATAGTGGCTACATCCGACCCATAGCGGACATATATAACAGGCTAGACTTCGCTTCACCGTAAGATACTTGCCTACCAACAATATTACTGTAAAATGATTAGGTTAAGAAATCAAAAAAGAACTCCATTCATGCGTTTACTTTTCACTACAGCAATTATGACAGCTTTGATTGCACCTGCCTATGCAGGGAGTGGTGGTAAGAATGCGTTTGAAGAACGTGTCTATCTTAACGACCTACAAGAAATAAAAGAGCCTGCCGTTCAGGAAGTGGTAAGACCACTAGCCCAACAGCCAGCTTCTCTAACTTCGACATCACCTGTTTACAAACAAGTGCCTGCTAGTGCTTCCTCGGAAAGCCTTTCTTATTTTGCCAATAAGAACAAAGCTAATCGTCTTAAACCTCGTGTGGAATTAAACCATCGCTACAGTAATGACAGAGCAATCACCATGAGTGAGTTCTGGGTGCCTTTAGCACAGAACGAAGCAGACGGCTCAGTGTTATTTGGTGATGTGCGTTTGATGGGCGATAATAATAGCAACCGAGAATTTAATGTTGGCGCAGGCTATCGTAAGATTGTGAACTCAAAGCTTCTCGGTGAAGGTGTTGCAGGCGGCATGCTCTGGTTTGACAGACGCTTTACCAAACGTGGCTCTAAGTTTAATCAAATCACAGCAGGGGCAGAATGGCTTGGGGAGAACTGGGATGTCAGAGCCAATGGTTATATGCCGTTCAATGATAGTAAGACCTTCACGCAAGGTAATCCCAATGGCACAGGTGCAGGCTTTGTAGGCAATCAGATATTGGTCAACACTGACCAGAGCGTTGTTGAAGAGGCATTGCCTGGTGTTGATTTAGAAGTGGGTCGTAAGCTTGACTTTTTAGATGGTATCACAGATGCCACACGTATATATGCAGGAGGCTATCATTTTGAAGGTAACCGTGTTGAAGACGTGACAGGTGTAAGGGCAAGAATAGCCAGTGACATTACTCAAGACATACAGATTGGTGCCCGTTACCAGTATGACGATGTGAGAGATTCACAAACTTATTTGGAAGCAACGGTTCGCTTCCCGTTCAAGTCTAAGAAAAGTTTTAGAGAAGAAGGTGTTCGCTCTAGATTAGATGAATCCCCAGAGCGTGATATTGATATTGTGAACAATGAAGCTGTCATTGATGACGGCATTAACGAAGTGATATTAAACGCTAATACAGGTGCAACACAGAATGTTGTTCATGTTGACAATACTGCAGGGGCTGGTGGTGATGGTTCAATTGAAACACCATTTAATACACTCGCGGCGGCAGAAGGCGCAGCGGTTGCGAACGATTTAATTTATGTTCATCGTGGTGATGGTACAACGACAGGACAAGATGTTGGTATAACCCTTGATGACCAAGGTCAGATATTGGCAGGAGCAGGTGCAGACTTACTATTTAGCTCTGGTAAGTTTACGACCGCTAATAACCAAGATATTACAAACAACATTATTGTTGCCACACAAACTACCGCTCCTGTTATTACCAATGGAGCTGGTAACGGCGTCGATGTCATTGCGGACAACGTCCTCGTCACCGGCATCAATGTAGATGGGGCAAGTGTCTACGGAATCCTAGGTACGAATAGTAGTGATATTGCTGTAAACAATACCGCTATAATTAACAATACAAATGCAGGCATACGAATTGTTAATTATAGCGGTATTGTTTACAGCAATATCACTACTA
>JALZUF010000038.1 GCA_023301785.1 Alphaproteobacteria bacterium
TTTTTCTCTAAGAGATATTCGTTGATGTCGTCTGTCGTCATCTCTTTTCGCATGTAATCCTTGATATTTCTTGAGATTATTTGGCCTCTGTGTTTTATATACGGGCCGCCGGATTGCATCTGGATGAAGTGATGGGCTTGTATGTTAGCAGTCTGCGCGCTGATTGCTGATTGCGTTGCTTCGTTCATTAATGCTGGTGTTGGATTTGCGTCCGTATGTTGTTCGATCTTCTGTACTTTTACGTTGGCCGGTTTTAATGTTCGTAGGATTTCGAATATTATGTCCGCTCCTGGTCGCATTGCGGCTTTCGATGGTGGTGGTTTCCATGTTAAGACATGTATTCTTGAACTTACTTCTTGAGTTCTTGTTACGATTTCAATGTTATGCTCTTGGCTGTATGGTCCCTTGATTTCTTGAATTATCTTTACTGCCGCTAGTAATCCGTAGCATGTGCTTACCAGATGACCTTTATCGGGGTGGTTCGGGACGATTCCGTTGTCGCTGAATATTACTTCTTCGTTTGCTTGGACAGCCCATCCGAAAGTCCATTTCTCGTGTTCTCGGTGATGATCGCCCGCTATTGATAAATTCTGAGCGTTGATGATTTTTGACCGTTGGTCTTGTGTTATACGGGCATACGCGTTGCCTTGTAACGATTTTGCTAACAGGTTCGTGATTTCTTTGGATACCTTTAGTACGAATCGACTTCTTGGTCCAATTACGTTGTTGTCGATTGAATCCGCTGGTTTTACATGAGTCGGGGCTTGTCTTACTTCTCTTGTTTCGTTTTCGATTATTCTCCAACGTTGTCTCGTTTCTTGTACTGCCCTAGTCTCATGCCATTGTTCGTTCCTCATTGTGTACACGATGTTTTGGTTTTCATGCCAATACCATGTTGTTCTTCGATTTAACTCCTTCCATGATGTTTTCCATTCCTGCAGTGGGGTAATCAGTCGTCCTTGCTCGTCGGTAAATATTCGGATTGCTTTTAGCCAAAGTGTCCAATATTTATGATGTGGTGCTGGTTGTATTGGCCACTGTTCTGTTGATTGTGAACTTTTTCTTGAATTCGGGGTTATCCAGCATTTCATTATTCGAGTGCCGTCGCTTGATGTTATGTCCGATAGTTTTTCGACTTGTAAATATCTTCTCCAATTGTTGATGATCTTGGTATTTCTCTTTGAAAATTTGCTCGGGATTTCGTCCATTAAGAATTTATCATTAACTCTTGTTGTCCCTCGTCTTATGCCCATGTCGATTGTGCAATGTGCTTCCTTGAGTGATTTGCGTATCTGATTTATATGACCATCGTTGATGTACTGTAGTGGTTGTTGAGTTTCTTCGAAAATGTGTTTAGATGTCCCCGCTTCCTGTTGTGTCCATTCGAGGTTTATGCGCGATGATAGTCCAGATTGCATGCGTCGCTTATTTTGTTGTACGAAAGTGTAAATTCCTGAAATTGCTTGCTCGATGTACAAATTTTTCTTCTTCATTCCTCCTAGTTCTTTTGGTCCGTGCACTACGCTCCGCGGAAAGTTTGGATTGTATCCTTGCAAAGATAAAAATAATTTCAACGCCGAGCTTTGTATGGAATTTAGCGTTTTTCTTGGTATTTTTGTCACTGCGAACGTATTTGACATTGCCGGGAAATATATAGATTCTTCCGCTGTGCTTGCAGCGAATGCGGATCCCGATCCTGCTGAGATTCCGCGCATTAGTGTTTCACTTTTTTCTCGAAGTCGCTCAATTTCTCGTTTTTGACAACCGTTGGGTGCCATCATCGTTCCTAGTGTTTTCTGCGCGTCGCTCGGGTCTTTTGTCTTGATTTCTACTTCGCTTGTTGTTTCCGGGCATATGATTTTTATTTTCGGTAAATCTATATGTTGTGCAACGTAGTTTCCTTCGTCATCGTGGAGCCATTTGTAAATATGATAGTACGTCTTGGATAATTCTAACTTTCCGCCCGTTGCGTATAAAAGGTCGGCCCATCTCTGTGCGTCCTCTTGCATCTTCTTTGCCAGTTGTACTTCACTTATCGGGTCGTCCCATGAATTTGCTGTTGCATGTGAGTCGTCGACAAAAGCGTCCAGAGTCCCTTTCTTGATTGATGCTTTGTTCGGACTTTTCATTGTATATCCATTTCCTTTTTCATCCATGATTTCAATTATCGTGTCGCTATGAAAGTTCCATTTTGGTCCGGAAGATCCTGCGCCTTGTCCTGTGCCATGTATTGGACATTCCGCGGAGTTTGTATAATACAACTCGGATATGCCTGCGTGGGTTTTGACATGGTACATCATTTTTGTTAATGTTTCGGCCACCATTTTGCATGCCGATGCCGGAGCGCCGTATGCTTGGCTTATTGCTGTAGATAGGTTCACGAGCATTCTGTCGTAACACGCTGTTGCATCATTTTCCATTAATGCAATTAAGATCCTTGCTCGTTCCGAAGTTTCGTATTTCATCATTTTCATGACTAATACGTCGTTGGTGCTTCGCCCCGGTCTTCCTCCCCATTGCGATTCGCCCATTACTTGTTTGTTTTCTGCGTTTTGTGTTGTACGCTTTGCCCATATTAATTTTAGTGCCAGGTTATAGTCGGCTTCCAATACATGTATTACCCGGAGTTTATCGAGTCTTGGCGTACCCTGGATCTTCTCGATCATTACGTTTTCGACTCGCCACCATCTTGGGAGAGATTTGCCTGTTCCCAATGCGATGTTTAGCATGTCGAGGTGTACTTTCCATATCTTGTCTGATGACTTGTCGCAATCCTCTTGTGGT
>JALZUF010000039.1 GCA_023301785.1 Alphaproteobacteria bacterium
CAACTTCGGGTCGGCATTATGAACACCTTGGGCGAGCCCATTACTATTCCTGCAAAAACTTATTATGGTTCATTTCAATTAACATGTGACAGCTCTCATCAAAATCGTTTTCCGTGGCGGCTTGCTACTATTAATTCTGCTACGACGGTGACGGAAACTTTCCGCCCAACGGATTTGGCGGCGCCGTCTCTTCCTGATTCGTCGCCTGCTTTGCCCCCCTTTATGGCGGGACCAACCACGAAACAGAACTATCTCCCCCGTCTTAACTACTTTATCACGACGTTTCACCTTGATAAATCGCCGGCTTTAAACTCGTCACAACTACAACTCCGTGCGGCAGAACTTCTGCTTAAATATTTCGATGTATTTTCTTTTGATGGAGGATTTGGTTCTACGTCTCTACTTCAACATCAGATCTACACTGATGATGGACCTCCTATTAATCAGCGATATCGCCCTGTTAACCCTTCTTTAGAACCACAATTGAAGCAACAATTAGGGGACTGGCTCGAGCATGACGTAATTGAACACTCGACCAGTCCCTGGAATTTTGGCCTCGTCAGCGTACGCAAGAAAAATGGAAAGGTCCGCTGGTGTGTCGATTTTCGCGAATTAAACAAACGATCAAAACGGGATACTTTCCCGATCGGCTGTATAGAGGACAACCTTGTTAGATTGTCCTCCAGCACGATTTTTTCCGGACTCGACGCCAGCGGAGCTTTCCATGTTGTTCCTCTCGAGGAATCCAGTAAAGAAAAAACTGCTTTTGCCACCCCTTTTGGTAGTTATCAATTTAAACGTCTGCCGTTTGGCCTGGCCAATGGGCCTAGTACGTATGCACGACTAGTTAAAATGGTTCTACAGGGCATTCCCACTTCAGTCGCCCTCCCTTATTTAGATGACGTTATCATTCATAGCCCTACTGTTCCTTCTCATTTTGACGCCCTGGAGAGCGTTCTTTCTGCGTACCGTAAGGCTGGTCTCAAATTACAACCAGCCAAATGCCAATTATTTCAAACACAAATAGACTATTTAGGCCATACAGTCTCAGAAAAAGGGATTGCTCCCTTAGCAGCGTATACTGATTTAGTAAAGAAATGGCCACTCCCCAATACCAGACAGGCTACTCGAGCTTTTCTCGGAAAAATTGGATATTATAGGAGATTTATAAAAGGGTTCGCAGGGCTAGCCAAACCTCTCACGGATAAATTGGGTGCAGATGGGACATTGGATAAGGAAACCTTTGTCCCCAGCACAGACTTTAAAACTTCTTTTCTGACTCTTAGAAAAGCATTAACGACAGCCCCTATATTAGCTTATCCCCAATTTCATTCCGATCAACCTTTCATATTAGACACGGACTGGAGTCAAACAAATTCTGCTATCGGGGGAGTTCTCTCACAGAAACAAGATGGATTAGAACGAGTCATCGCCTACGGCGCCCACAAATTAGTAGCAGGACAACGTAATTACCCTCCAACAAAGGGAGAATTATTCGCGATTATCTATTTTACGAGCTACTGGAGATATTATCTGCAACACCGCCCATTTCTCATTCGTACAGACCACATGAGTTTAAAATTCCTTTACAACATGGAAGCCCCTCAGGGCATGGTTGCCCGTTGGCTCCATTTATTGTCATCTTTTCAATTCACTATACAATATCGTCCAGGACGCTCCCATGGGAACGCGGACGCATTATCTCGTTTACCTGACATAACACAAGACTCCTCCTCACTTTTTGCTAAACCTAATCTACCTATGGATGAACAAATAATGCACTTACATGGTAGTATAGATGGGGTTCGGAAGAACACAAAATTGCACGATAATTCTCCTGTCACTCAACACAGTTCAATGTTGACTAATGTCATTCTTGCTCCTGAACTACTCCCCACCAACTTATCTATTTCACAAGTCACTAATGATTCCAACCATTTTTGGTCCCCCGACTACTTACTCAAACACCAAAAACACGACCCTGATATTAATTTTTTACCTGAGCTTATCGCGGGTTCTGCTCACACTCGAGACACTTTCTACAGAACCAAATATAAATCTCTGTCGCCCATAGGTAAAATTTACTTTGGACTCATTTCCTCTCTCACAGTAGATCGTTTTAAACTTATAAGATATAATCTCCCTGCACGCCATAGCACTCTTCGTTCAAGTCGCCAAGTACTGGTTTTACCATTTTTGTTAATTCAACCGGCCGTTATGCGTGCACACAAACAAGTTGCTCATATGAGCTCTATGGCTACTTTTAACAAGTTAAAGATGTATTGCTTCTTCCCCAATATGATGCGTCACATTAAAAATATACTAATGACATGCGGCCCTTGCCAAACTAAAACGACTCGTCTCCCAGATCAACGCCATACATTACATTCGCATCAACCAGGCTATCCTTTTCAAGTCTTATCAATGGATTTTGTTGGACCTTTTCCAGTCTCAAATCCTCATCGTTACCAATATTTACTCACAATTCGAGACACATTTACTCGTTGGGTCGAAGCTTTTCCTCTTCGACACGCAACTGCTATTAACGTTGTCACTATCCTTCAAAATGAAATTTTTGCCCGATATGGTAAATGTGAACGTCTCCACTCTGACAGAGGTTCACAATTTACTGGGGATATGCTAGCTCAAATGGGCTCCCTTCTTAATATAAAAATCTCTCAAACTCCAGCATATAACCCCAAGTCAAATTCCGTTGAACGGATGCACCGTGATCTTAAATCTGCCCTTCAGGCTCTGGCTTCTCAAAAACCTTCCACTTGGGCCGATTTTATTCCCTCCATTCTTTTTGCTTTTCGTTCATCAGTCTCCTCCGCCACTGGTTTCTCCCCATTTCAATTAATGTTTGGCCGCGATCCTATTGAAGATTTAGACGCTATTTTACCTAACCCCACTCATGGTCTCAAACTTCTTCAAGCTCCAGACTACTTTCAGACGTTAACTACTCGTCTCACGCAAGCTTATCATCTCGCTCGAGATAATATGGCCCTTGCTGTTTCTCGGCAACGACGAAACTACGCTCGTCGCTCGGATGTATTTGAACCTTCTACTTTAGTTTGGCTTTTTACTCCCATTCTCCCAGATCGCAAACTGCCTAAATTTAGGTCTGGTTGGTCTGGACCATGGATTGTTAAAGAACTAATCAATAATCTCACTTATCGTATTCAATTAAAAGCCAATCCCCACAAACTTGAAGTTGTTTCTATTGATAGGTTACGTAAATATTTTGATGACACAAGTGACCTCCCGATCCCTCCTCCCCCAGGCGATTTATCTATGCCCGGGGATGAATTTTGCGAATATTGCCCCTATTATGTTTCGACCCCAGCGTCCTCAGCCTCATCCGACAACTCATATCCTCTTTTATCGTCTCCCTCCCATTCTCTGTCTCTAACCCCTTCAAGCTCGCAAACATCGCCAAATGGCTCTGCGACTTCCCCTTCGATTCCATCTTCCCCTGAGCCTCCGGCTCCCAGCCCTATTCAGTCATCAGCACCCAGTAGCCCATCTTCCCCTCACCCTCCTCGCTTCCACCAACCAGTTCATCTTCCGTGGGATACACGTTCTATCGCCGATTGGGATGATGATTTTTCGCCCTCTCGTCAATCTTCTCCAAATGTATCTCTTTCTACGGAAGATTCTAATATTACTTTGCCCCCCAACACGGCTGCCCAAGCGCCGCCGTCACAACCAACGGCTTTTGATGCCGCATATGCCCGATACGCCCCGGACCCCACGGTGCAACAGAATCGGCGCGATCGCTATTTACGCCGAAACCAGGCTTCTGTCGCTGTTCCCCCGCCTGTACAGGAATCTCGGGAACAAACTCCTGTCGCGCCTCCTTGTACTGACTCGCCTCCTGACTCATCCTTTGAGTCGGCGCGCGAAGACTCGGCTAACACAGAACCGTCTGTTTCTATCGACATTATTAATTGATGCTATATCTGTTCCAATATCATATCGCGTTTTTTATCGTTCAATATAGTAATAAATACAATGTATCGTTCTCCATTTTATATCTGGTATTTGCATTGTATCGCTTTTCCCCATTTTTTTTCTAGGCGCCCGCTCACGATGCTGTTCTCATCTCCACCAAAGTCTTTGGGTTGTGTCACCGCTCGCTACCACACCAAGCCTTGGATGTTTGTTCATCTCATGTCTTACCACATCCTCCTTCCCTTCCTGTTCCTCCTCTCCCTCACGGGCCGGCCCTCATGCGCCCAAACTCCCTTCCCTCTTCTTCAGGGCCCCATTCCGTCTTCGGACAACTACACTGCTCTCACGCCTTTGCAGTACAAAGAACAGTCGTACCGACTTAAAATACTGGCACGGTCTTTTCCTTCTGTGGATAAATCTTCCCCCAACCTCTGTCACCCTGAGCCAGCCAACTCTTGGTTTCGATTCTCCGACCATCACGACTATTACCAACCGTTCACGGGCACTCCACAGACTTTCTTTGCCGCGGCTGAATATTGTCGCCTCAACTTTGCGACGCTTTCCTACCCTCGCTCCGCTCCTGAGTTTGAAAAACTACTCACTTTCCCTAAGGCTTTTCGGGAGAAGTTTTTTGTAGGTATCTACTTGCCGGTAGCTTTACCTCTCAACACCACTTGCGAGCGCTCGTCTTGCGACTATGTGTTGGCCAACAGCGATGGTTTACCATTCATATGGCAAGACTGGATGGGTGACGCATTTAACAGGGCAGCACACCAGCCCCGTTGTTTCCAGGTGTCTCATGACGACACCGTCACTCGCCAAACACCGCACCCTCGCCGTTGCTACGCACCCGCGTCAATGGTTTGCTCCTCTTCGTGCCCCCGGCCGGGTGTTCCTATTTATCCCGCACCGGCCAATGTCACTCGGCAAAATCCTGTCTCTCCCCCCATCCTTCTCGCTCGTCAACGAAGACGCAAGCTCATCAATATTACTGACTCGGTTTCCTCGCTTCATCACACTCCTTCTTCCACGGATCTTCCACTCTCAGCCCTGGCGGATGCTTCCAGCCAGATTTCGGATCCCAACTTTGGCTTGCCCAAATCTACGAATCCGCGCCATGTCGTTGGCTATGATTGTTCAGACCCGCTCGACATCCAACCGTTACGCGCTCAATCTCAGCGTCATTCTTGCACCATTCCTTCTTCTCCGCTCAACCAGCGTAATGCTACTATTGCTATTCTTCAAAAATCCGATCTTCTACGCATTTCTCTTCGACAATGTGTCATCACTGAGACAGTTGTACCCTACTACTGTGGCGTATGGAGCCATGGTGTTTTTGTTCACCCTTGGGCCCGATTTAAACAGTCTGTTTCTGTTTCCCAAGCCGAATGCCACAGCATGTGGGACAAACTTCTTTATGTCGATCCTCAAAATGTTCCTCACAAACTACGTGCTAATGCCACTTCAACTGTCTTTTACAACATCGCTGGCAGAACTGTTTTTCTTGACGATGGCGCTGTTGCTTGTGAAGGCAGCACCTATACTGATAGTAATGGTAAGCCTTTTTACAACATGGTTGTCTCTGCCCATCGTGAAATCACGCTCCTCACTCAACCTGCTACGGTTTCTCAGGAAGGTGTTATTCATGTCACCCGACCGGATGTCTTTCTCTCCTGCTCCCTCAATTCTGAAGCTTGTTCCAACACTCATGGTCACTTTATTTGGAACCGTCCTGCCCCTGATGAGACTTGCCGTTACTACCAAACTCGCATTTCTTCGGGTATCATCATGGCTGACCAGTATGGAGTCGATACTTTCATGTCCAACGATGGATCTTTAATTCGTCTTCTTATTGGCGATGCCGTCAGCACTTGCGGGCATGTCCTCCACGCCACCAACTATCCCAAGCTTTTTGTGTCTCTTCAGGATGTTCACATTCCTATCTTCAACCGTTCTCTCCATCCTACTGATTTCAGCATCTATACGTATGCCAACCAGCAGGATAGTTGGCTGTATGGTTACCTTACCACTTATATTCGAGATGAATTTCAGGCCGTCCATTATCAATCTTGTCAGCGACGTCTTCTCGAGTCTAATTTGGCTTACGACACTTTGCTGGCTGAGCAACACGGCTCCATTGACGGTGACACGGCTGCGCTTGGTGGTGGTTGGTTTGTCACCACGGGTGGCGAAGCGTGGTTCAAACACCGTTGTCGCCGGATCATCGTGTCGGCTCGTTCTTCTTCCTCTTGCCATGCTTCTCTTCCGGTCTCCTTGTCTCCTTCCGACACTGCCCGTTTCCTGTTGTCTCGCGATCTTCCCCCTTCTACCAATATCTCCTTCTTCTTGGAGCCACATAGCCGCCGTCTCACGACTCGTGGCATTGCCATTAATTGCACTCGGCACTTTTACGGCCTTTATCAAGGCCTCAACGGCAATTGGATTCGGTCTTCCCCCGCTTTGTCTTTCCCTGATGCTCCTGACATCCTCACTTCGGATGCCATCCGTGACCTTGTCGTCAACCGCCCTGAGGACTTTAATTTCGACGAGGGTGGTATTTATCACTCTGACGACATTCTTCGAATGGAAACTCATCTTCAGTCCCATCGCGCTATTCAGGATGTTTCGGTAGCTCTTGGCCGGGACGCTCAGGCTTTCCAGTGGACTTCTTCTTCTTCTTCGGGCAGCCCCTTTTCCCCGGCCTTTTATTCCAACGCCATTTTGTCCTTCTCACCACTTGGTTGGCTGTGGGATGGACTTCTTCAATGGGGCCAATTTGTATCTATCATAATGGGTATAGTTTATATTGTCAAATTCTTTATTTGGCTCTACTCTTGCCATGGCCGACTTCTTCTACCGATAGCAATAGAGAATGCTCAGGCTCGAGGAAACTTCTTTCGCCATGTGTATACGGCTGCTTTTCCACCTCGACGCACATC
>JALZUF010000040.1 GCA_023301785.1 Alphaproteobacteria bacterium
CCTTCATAAAAACGAAAGGCTTCGGTAACACCATAAGAATTACGCGACACAAGCCACGCTTCTTTTGCCGCCGTCATTGTTTCATCTGTTGGTTTTGCCAACATCATATCAATCGCTTTTTGAAGTTTTAAACCATCTTCATAAGTAGCCGTGTAATCACGCAATACAATTTCCGCATATTCTTCTACGGCATCTTGCGCCGACATTGGCGCCGCCGCACTTGCCTGTGGCACTCCATACAAAAGACTGAGACCCAAAGCTGAACTTAATAATATTTTTTTCATGTTATTTAATCTTTCTGTTAGCGCCCTACCGTTTACGGGTATGGCGCAGTTTAATACTAAAATTCAAACGAGTGACGCACAAGGCCACCAATAATATCTGTATCAACGTTAGACTCTTCCGTCTGGCGGTAACCAACTTCTGCTGTTGTTCCTTGACCAAAATCATAACCAGCAGAAACCTGAAGCAAATAGTCTTCAACATCTGGCGCACCGCTTACATCCATATCACGACCTGTATAAGACAACGTCACATTCCATGCGTCATCAATAGTTGTAATAAGGCTTGTGGTCAAATACTGACTATCTGCATCTGCGCCATCAACATTATTGATATCAACAAACTCAACCAAAGCATCGGCAACAACGCGATCTGTCACAGGCAAAGCATGCCCCAACGTCACAGCATATCCCGTTTGCCTATCTGTACCCACATCGGCATCGCCTTCTGCTTGGTTTTGATAGCCTAGCTTATAGTATAAGCCGTCAACACCAGCAACATCATCACCATCAAGCGAGATAGCGAATGATTCAGGGCTTTCTGTATTTGATACGCCCCCATCAGACTTGTCTAATTGATCACGCTTTGTAATCGTTGATCCTGATAGAAATGTTGTATCCGCAAAGAACGTACTTGCCGTTACAGCATAAGTTCCATTATTGGGTGTCTCAAAAACATACCCCCCACCGAAGCCAATACGCTCAGTGATCTCATAGTCTTCGGCAAAGTTTTCACCCCAGATACCGCGAGCATCCCATGCACTCCCAAACGCTGGATTAAACTTACCCGCAAAAACAGACCAAGGACCATTTTCATGTTTAATTTAATCTCTTCAATAAACGCCCCTTCATTATCAAAATAGTTACTCTCATTCGGGTCACGATCTTGAATATTTTCAAACACCGCAACGCCATCAAGAAAAAAGTTTTCATTAAATTGAACCGTTGGAGCAACCTCGGAGCGTAGGAACATATTATTATAACCATCTGTCGATGGGTCATCTGAATCAGATGTGTATTCGTTTTGAAGTTCAACAACAACCTCCCCCGAAATTGTCGGCATAGTTTGCGCTTGCGCAGATGGAGACAGCACAGCAAGTAAAGCCGCCCCAGAAATTAAAGATAATTTTTTAGTATTAGAAAATGACATTAGACCCTCATATTAAGCTATCAATTAATTGCGAATGCGAAACGTTCGCAACAAGGGTTACTTGATATGATAGCCAAAAAGGGAAGTCAAACAGTTTTTGAGAATAATTCTCATTTACATGTTACCAAGTATTTTATGAAAAAACATCCTTATAATGATCTTCTTTGAATCCTAGGTGAATGTCATTATTAACAACCAGAAGTGGCCGCTTTATAATTGAAGGGTTATCGCAAGCAACATCAATCGCAACGGCATCATTCATAGAGTTTTGAACATCTTCTGATAGTTTACGCCACGTCGTGCCTCGGCGGTTAATCACATTTTCCCAGCCATGTTGCTTTATCGCCGCCTGTAAAATTTCTTTATCAGGCGCTTCTTTTTTATAATCATGAAATTCATTCGTCACATTATTTTGCTCAAGCCATTTGAAGGCCTTCTTCATTGTGTCACAATTTTTTATGCCGTAAATTTTAACATTACTCATTTTCTATCCTTCGTTTTTTAACATTCTCACAAACTCTTTACTTTGATGACGCATATTCCCTGCTTTACGCCAACGAAGCCGCTCTTCTTTAGTCCGGAATAGTTTAATTTCTTTTGCGTCTACCTCTTTATAAAAAGCATCATCATATAATTCATTACGATCATTTCTGTTTTCTTCTACGCGCTCTTCAGCGCTCATGGTGAATTCAATATCTAACTTAATATCACTATCATCAAGCTCCCTAAAATAGCCACCCCCAGATTCTCGCATACGTTGCAGTGCATTAAAGTGTACAGCTTGATAAAAATAAATATCAAGAAGGTATAATTTTATATTTGTCCAAATGGAATCATCATCAATAATATTTACATGGTCAACATGCGGCAAAAGATCGTCATAGACTTGAGCATACTTTTTAGGAAGTTGGGCAAAAACGATAGCTTCATCGCTTTCATTATTACGATTTGGTTCTCGAATAACACTAACAACGGCCTTCCATTTATCTTGGCCATAGGCACAAATTAAATTGGCAATAATAATATGAACGGCTTGTGCGCCATCAACATAAAGTAACTTAGATTTTTCAATAGCGGAAATAACAGCATCTTCGGTCGTGTTGGATAACTGACTTTCTACCGTATGTGATATCATTATCTATTCATTCTTATAATCTGCTTTTTCGCTAGGCTTGCCGAAAAGCCACCCCTGCCCCTTATCTACACCGATACCTGAAAGATAGTCCATTTGCTCTTGTGTCTCCACCATTTCTGCAACGGTACTCACATTCAGGTCTTTACACATACGCACTAAATTACGGATCATAGCTTCGTCTCGAGATGAATTAAGCGCATCACGTATGTATTTACCATCAATCTTCACACAATCAATGTCTAGTGCGTTTAAATATTGAAAGGAAGCCGCGCCTGCGCCAAAGTCATCCAAACAAACTTCAAACTTACGTTCTCTAAGTTTTTGAAGGTATTTATTAACACGCTCCAAATCTTCAATAGCCGTGCTTTCTGTAATTTCAAATAGTAAACTTTTAGGATCACATTCTGTTTCGTCAAGCATTTCAAGAACAGAGTTAAAAAACTTTTCGCTTTGAATTGATTGTCCCGATATGTTGACCGCAACACGTATATCAGGATCCTTCTTCTTACTGTGACTAATAAATCCTATGGCTTGTTTCAAAATCGAAATATCAATATCTGGTGCTAAACCGATATCCTCACCAAAGGTAATAAGCTCGAATGGAGACTCATTTGTTTCAAAACGCACAAGCGCCTCATAATGACACAAATCTCTACTCGGCAAGTAAACAATGGGTTGGAAATTTAATTCAAACGCCTGCAAGCCAACCAGCTTTTTTAAATTTGAAATCTTAGTCGCATTTTCATTCAGGTAATCGTCAAACCCCTGGCTAAGATTTACGCCAGCCACATCAACACCCTCTGCCTCAATTTTATTAATTGTGTAGATTAAGGCTCGTCTGGCTTCACGCTCATTTAGCGCCGACATATCCGCTTCAACTGTTTTACTTTTGAAATCTAAACCATCTTCACTATCGGGTGAGGTTCTTTTTACTAATTCTTGAATTTTTCTTTCAATAAAATCTGGCGTAATTTCAGTGTCGTGAATGATGGCATATTTATCCTCATCCACCTGACTAGCTGCGCCACCTTCATAAGATTGCTCTTTTAGGATGGCGTTAAAATTTTCATTAAAATTATTCACCTCATCAACTGATAATGATTTTTTATATTCATCAAGCTTATCTGCTTCTAAAAAAGTAATATCAAGATTTTTACCTTTTTTCTTTGCATCAGAAAAAGCACGCAACGCCGTTTCTTCAAACTGCTTTTCATCAAGCAAGCGCGTATCGTTAAAATCATTAACTTCAAGGAAATCGAAAAAAGCAGAACTAGCATTCAGTGACAGAAAAATATTCGGGCTATCTGGGATAGTCATACCCATAACCATAGCTTTTGTACTGAAATTACTTTGCTTATTGATGATTTCGACCATTAATGGACCGACGCGCCCTGCACGCTCAACACCCTTAATCAACGCCGTTAAATCCATATGTTTATTTGATTCAAAAAGGGTCAGCCAATCTTGCCCTGTTATATCTGCGTTTTCACGTCCTGTGAGACTTAGGGTTTTACCCGTTGAAAACTGAATTTCCCCTTGTTTATCAATCTCTAAGAGAAAATCAGAAGACGAGAAAGC
>JALZUF010000041.1 GCA_023301785.1 Alphaproteobacteria bacterium
AAAATGGATATTAATATTTATAACTTGAAGCTAATTAAAGTTATATTCTTTTATCTACTAGAGTTAGTATTGGATTTATTAGTTTGTAATTTTAGCGTTTATTTTAAAAAAAAGACTCTCACTTTTTTGTGAGAGTCTTTTTTAGTTATTGTTTTTATTTATTGAGTTTTACCTTTTTAATGTAAAGTGTGCTCTAAAGGTACGTTGAGTTCCTAGATTATCAGGTTCTGTAAAGTCTACTCTAAACCAGTAGTCATTAGAAGGCATCGGTTGTCCGTTAAAAGTACCATCCCATCCTTGACTTGTTGGGCTTAGTTGTTTAAGTAGTTTTCCGAACCTATCAAATATAAATATTTTAGCATCTAAGTTAGGATCTGCACCTATTCCTGTGATATTCCACGTATCATGAAAACCGTCATTATTAGGCGTAAAGAATCTAGGGTAATCAATGATCCCTAGTTCTGTACTTGTAAGACTACATTCTACTCCTGTAACTCTAGCCAATATTGTATGTGTACCTGGCGTTACATTTGTAAAAGTTGTACTAGATTGGAAAGGTCCGTCATCTATTGCAAACTCTAGGTTGTTATTACCAAAGTCTTCAATAACGTTTACTTCTATTGTATACTCTCCTCCTAAATTAAAAGAAGCTTCTATGACACTTGCTTCTATGATAGGAGTACTTACTGCTTCATATACATTCTGAGCTGTATAGCTACAAGTTTCTAGAGGCCCTTCAGCTGTAATGGTTAATTGGTATACTCCTCCTTGATTGATTACTATTTGAGGGTTTGTAGAGACATTTACTCCATCTATAGCCCATTGATACAGATAATTTGTATTTGGGATAGCTGTTTCTACCGTACCATCAAGCGTAAAAGGATCTAATACATTACCTGTAAATGGGTCTACACAAATACCCTCTCCTTCCCCAAGATTAGTATATGGTAAAGGCTCTACAAATAAGTCAAAACTTACCGTTTCAGAGATACATAAAGAGGCAATATTTTGCACATTAGCCCATATCGTTTGTGGGTTTATCGTGTTTTGAAAACTAGTTTGATTCGTAATAGGATTTATTTGGTTTTGCGCATCCTCTATCGATGTGTAATAGAGTACAGAAACGGCTGTTGTTCCGTTGCTAATTTGTGCGTCAAGTTGGCTAAGATTAAATGTAGCTGTATCCTGTTGTGGGAGTACATTTATACCTAGGTTATCGGCACATAATATTAGATCATCAGGTTCTATTACCTCTGGTCTACTCTCTACTGTTACCGTAATGTCTGTAATGTTAGGGCATCCTGTATCGATTGTTTCTATTCTGATAAATACTTGTTCCTCATCAGTGATGTCATATGAGTTAGGTAATGTAGGATTTCCTGCATCTGCATCTGCTAGCGTAGCATGATAAGTAATGACAAAATCAGAAATATTTTGAGATTCTTCTAATAGCATTATTTGCTCAGCTAGAGTTATGAAATCTATAGTACCTATGGTATCATCTCCATCAAATTCTTCACAGAAGCTATATGTGCCATCAAATTCTGGATTTATCATGGCTACCGGAGTTATAATAATCTCAAAAGGGACAATGACAAAACAGGAATTACCAGGTACATTAGAATCTACCCTAGCATACAGTGTTTGGTTATTCGGGATTGTGTTGGTAAACGCTGTAGGATTTGTAATTGCATTAGTAAAGTCAATAGGCTCTGTTTGTGCGATATCCAAATCTTGAAAAACAGTTACTGTTACGTTTTCTGTTCCTTGTATTTCTGCGATTACATCCGTCAGATCAAAAGCGGTCATTCCATCTGTATTGTCTGTATCTCCATTTCCTTGTCCATCACACAGTTCAGGGAATGTTGGTGAGAAGTTGGGAGTGGGTAGAGGTAAAGCAAAGATGTTAAAAGAAGTTTGTACTTGACATCCTGCAAGGTTTCTTACAACTACTTGTATGGTTTGTGGGTTTATGATATTATCGTAAGCTGTAGGATTAGTAATAGCTATTCCATTAGCTAGATTCGCAAGAGACGCATAATAAGTAACCTCTAAAGATCCATTTTGATTTGTAATGATATTTTCATTTAGAGTCAGATCAAACGTAACGATCTCATTGTCATCATCATCACATATAGATTGATTTATATTTTCTGCTGTAGGGTTTATGGTAGGAAGTTGTTCAGTAATTAGGCCAAAACTTTCTACGGCAAAACAAGTATTGTCTGTTCCGTTGTCAGTTTCTAAACGCACCCAAATAATTTCTGGGTTAGAATTTGTTCCACTACTTAGGTAATTTCCTGAATTAGTAATAGGATTATAAGGAAAGTCTAATGGAGTAGTATCTTCTGCAGAAGCTTGAGTGTTATGATATGTAATCGTAAAGTTTGCTGGATTTTGATTCCCTAGGATTACCGAAGTGTTTAGGTTAAGATCAAATAGTTCTTGCCCATCTTGATTATCATCACACTGCGCGATATTAGGTAATTCTATAGGTAATTCTGGTACCGGGAATACTAATAGGTCTACTGGGAATATACTTGTACAAGCAGCACTACCTCTTTGGACTACAATAAATAATTGTGTTGCTCCTGCGATATTATTGTATGGCAGATTGATGTCAAGTTCTCCAACGCCAGTATTAAGTTGAGCATTGTCAAATGTTTCGTAAAAACGAAGGCTTGTATTTGTAAGAGCTGCTAACAATGTATTTGCATACGTTTGTAAATCAAACTCTCCAAAACCATCATCATCATCATCACAAGTTGTTATTGGAGGAACTGGATCTGGCAATGTTGGTAGTGGTCTTATGATTACCGATACATCCATTGAGTTTATACAAACCCCTGCTGTAGTATAGGTAATGGTATAGTTTGCAGGAATGGATGTACTTGGATCAATTACTCCTGTTGCTAAGTCAATACTCAATCCTGCTGGAATAAAAGAGAAAGTACCTCCTGGGGATGTAATAACTGGCGATTGTGTCGTGTCTGCTATACAATAATCGGGAGCACTATAGTTAAATGAAGCATCATCCAACGGTATAATAGTTACCGTTGTAGAACTTGAATCAGAACAGGCTCCTGCTGTGGTATAGTTTACGATATATGTATTTGGTACAGACATATTTGGATCAATTACTCCTGTCATAGGATCAATACTTAGTCCTGTTGGATTTACTACGAAGGTACCTCCAGGAACAATAGTTGTTGGAGTTTGTACCGTATCATTCATACAATACGCAGCGTCACTATAGTTAAAATTAGGATCATCTAGAGGAGTGATTTCTATATTAATTGTCTGACTATTAAAGCAAACACCTGGTGTAGTGTATGTAATTAGGTAATTTCCTATAGCAGATGTACTCGGGTCAATTACTCCTGTTGATGGATTTATAGTTAATCCTATTGGGTTTGCGGAAAAAGAGCCTCCAGGGATTGCTATAGTTGGATTTTGGAATGTTTCACCTATACAGTAATCGGGTGCACTATAGTTAAATGAAGGATCATCTAAAGCTGTAATAGCTATCGCTGTATCACTTGAATTAGTACAAGTCCCTGCTGTAGTGTAGGTCACGATATAGTTTCCTAGTACAGATAAACTCGGATCCACTACCCCTGTTGTTGTATCAATACTTAACCCTACTGGGCTTACTGCAAAAGTACCACCAGGTAGAGTTGTAGTTGGTATTTGAGGGATATCATTCACACAATAAGAGGCTATAGAGTAGTTAAACGAAGCATCATCTAAGGCTGTAACAGTTATAGTTACTGTCTGATCTCCTGTACAGACTCCTGGGGTGGTGTATGTAATATCATATGATCCAGGAATAGTTGTATTTGGGTCAAAACCTCCTGTTATTGAGTCAATCATTAAATTTGGAGAATTAGCTGTAAATATACCTCCAGTAATTCCTGTAATAATAGGTATTTGAAATAGATCACTTGCGCAGTAAGATGTTGTACTATAATTAAATGTAGCATCTTCGAGAGGATTAATAGTAACGTTTACTGTTTCACTACCTACACATCCACCTACAGTAGTGTATGTAATATTATACGATCCTATAGTTGATGTTGTTGGATCGATTTCTCCAGTTGTAGGATTAATACTCAAGTCAGCAGAGTCAGCAGTAAAGATACCTCCAGCAGTACCTGTAATAGTTGGAATTTGCACAGTATCATTTTCACAATAAGCAGCTGCACTATATGTAAATGAAGCATCTGCCGTAGCTGTAA
>JALZUF010000042.1 GCA_023301785.1 Alphaproteobacteria bacterium
GCTGATGAGCCAACAGGTAACCTTGACCCAGAAACATCCGAAATAGTCTTTGAGCATTTGATCAAACGTGTTCGTGAAAGTGGTGTAGGGGCAATTATCGCAACCCACAACATGCAAATCGCCGAGCGTATGGATCGTATCTTAGAATTAAAGAACGGCAATATATTGAGTTACTAAGGTTATTTTATGCCTCAAAATTGGAAATGGAGTTTTGGGGAGGCGCTTTCTATTGTTGGTAAAACATACCTTGAAGACTGGGGACGCGCAAAAAAAGATCGCATTAAATTCCTACAACGTTATTCGCACATTGAAGAAATTAGAGACAAGCATATTCGTGGCCTAAGTAGTGGTGATGGTGATCAAGCGGTTATTTTCATTCATGGCTCGCCCGCCAATGCCATGCGGTGGGCGTTCTATTTGGTGCATACACCCGACGATTATCAGTTCGTGTCTATTGATCGCATGGGCTTTGGTGACAGGCGCCATCAAACTCCAGACTTAGAAGAAGACTATCTGCATATCTCAAATTTTGTATCACAGTTTGAAGAACCTATTATCATTGGTCATTCTTTAGGCGGGGCGGTTGCGACACGATTAAGTACAGAACATAATATCAAAAAAATGATCCTGATTGCCTCATCTATTGATCCAAGTTTAGAACGTATAAGGCGCATACAAAAAATTGGAGCGAACGCAAAAGTTGGCAAAGCCTTATCACGATCCATACGTCATAGTAATTCAGAGATGATACAACTTCCAAACTTCTTAGTAAAAACAGAAGAATCTCTTAGCCAAATTAAAACATCCGTTGATATTATTCACCCTAGAGATGATGGATTAGTTCCCTTCGACAATGTTGAATATGCACTTCAAAATTTTACGAATGCGGAAGATATTAATGTCATCGCACCAGAAAAAGGCGGCCATAAAATTCCATGGAAGCATCCAGAACTGATTTTTAAATCTATTAAGGCAACAGCATTATGAATGAGTTAGATCTTATAGCCTTGGCTGAAGTATTTGAAGGACGCCCATGGATTTTGTGTGCCTTCATATTTCTATCAACCTTTATTTTAGAAGATGTTGCAACGGTATCTGCGGCGTTACTATCATCCTATGGTCACATCATGCCAGAAGCGGCCTATGTTTGTTTATTATTGGGCATCATCTTAGGTGATTTAGGACTATATGGTTTAGGCTTTGCCGCCACAAAAACCACATGGAGCAGTAAGCTACTAGAGCGCAAGAAGGTCGCACTTGTTCAAAACTGGTTAAGTGATCGCGAGATCATGAGTATTTTAGCGGCTCGATTTGTTCCAGGGGCACGCTTACCGACCTATACGGCGATGGGATTCTTTAAATTATCATTCTCTAAGTTTATAATAACTGTTTTTGTTGCAAGTGTCCTTTGGACATCAATATTGTTCTTTGCCATCTACACTGTGGGCGAGATATTTATTGATGAATTAGAGCAGTATAGATTGCCCGTGGCCATAATAATGATTGCACTTGTCATTATTGCTCCTAAAATAGTTAAGCTAATACGTAATAAGAAAACCTGATGACTGATCCTCGATTTAAAACTCCCGATTACCGTTTAAGAACGGAACGTATTCCGCATGAAGGAATGCCGCCATTGGATAAGGCCGCGCCGCCAACATCGTATTTTGAGTTTTGGCCAAGCTGGAAATTCTATACACCGCTGGCTTTTTATATCGCTTGGCTCTCCATAAAGTTTGGCGGCATTACGTTACCAACTGTTGTAAATCCTTACTTTGATAATGGCGGTGTTGTTGGCGAATCTAAATTCGGTATTCTTGATTTAATATTGAGCGGAAAATCTGCGAAGTATGTTGCTAAATATACAACCCTTGTTCGATACAGCAAAACGATCACGCTTGAAAATGCCTTGCAGGAGATAGAAGACAATCAATTAAGCTTTCCACTCGTTGCCAAGCCCGATAATGGTTGCCGTGGCATGGGCGTTCAACCATTATTTAATGAAGAAGATTTGGAAGACTATATTGAAGACTTTCCAAAAGATGAAATTTTTATCCTACAGGAATTAATCGATTTTGAAGGTGAAGGCGGCGTTTTTTATGTACGTCAACCCGACCAAGAAAAAGGTGAGATTATTTCACTTACATTAAAATATTTCCCATACGTTACTGGTGACGGTAAAACGACTTTGAAGGAACTAATTAAAAATGACCCGCGTGCAGGGATTTTATCTCATATATACCTGCCTAGGCACGAACATCGTTGGGATATGATTTTACCAGAAGGGCAACATTTCCGCATCGCTTTTACTGGCTCACATTCTCGTGGCACAATTTTTAAAAATGGTAATGAATTTATCACCGATAAAATGCGTGATTTGTTTGATGACATCACCAAGGATATTCCCGAATTTTACTTCGGGCGGATTGATGTTCGTTTCAAATCTATGGCTGATTTAGAAAATGGTGAAAATGTTAAAATCTTGGAGATCAACGGAGCGACAGGCGAGGTCACTCATGTTTGGGATTCTAAAAATACATTAAAAGATGCTTACACGGATCTTATGGCGCAATACAAGTTACTATACCAAATTGGGGCTAAGAATAAAAAACGTGGCTTTAAGCCCGTTGGTCTTATTCATCTTTTAAAGAAGTATTACCATTACAAGAAGCTTTCTGTTCAATATCCTATGACCAAATAGCGACAAATTAGCGGAAAACCTCTCGAAACCGCTATATTTCAATCATTTATAAATGCTAATGTCCTTGTATGTCCAAAGTTGCTGAATTTGTCCATTTGCACGTCCATTCTGCGTATTCGCTCGCGGAAGGTGCTTTGCGGACTAAAGAAATCGTAGAGCTTTGTGCAGCAGATAAAATGCCTGCCGTTGCCGTTACAGACACAAACAATATGTTTGGAGCCTTGGAATTTGCTATGGCGGCATTGGCTAAAGGAGTTCAGCCTATTAATGGCGCACAAGTCAATGTTGGCGAAGCGGAGCAGCAAATTGTTCTATTGGTTCAAAATGATGCTGGTTACAAGAATTTATCCAAGATCATTAGTGATGCTTACATGGAAGGTGATGTCTCCAAATCTGTCGCCACAACTATGGATAGCTTGGCGGCACATAGTAACGGACTTATCTGTTTATCTGGTGGGGCACTTAAAGGATTTCGTGAAGAAAAAGATATACTGCGTTTAAGGGGAATTTTTGGCGATCGTTTTTATATAGAATTACAACGCCACGGTATGCGTGAAGAAGACCAACACGAAGCGTCATTGATTGATATTGCTTATGAACATAGCATTCCTTTGGTTGCGACTAATGATGCTTATTTCTCCAGTCCTGAAATGCATCAGGCGCATGATGCACTGCTTTGCATTGCCGAAGGGCGTTACATCACCGAAGATGATCGTCGCAAAGTCACACCGCAGCATTATTTTAAAACACCAGATGAAATGATTGAATTGTTTTCGGATATCCCCGAAGCCATTCAAAACACCGTTATTATTGCTCAGCGTTGTTCATATATTTTAAAAGAGATTGATCCATTATTACCGCCATTTGAAACAGGCGAGGGGCGTGACGAAGTTGAAGAATTAAAAGTTCAAGCACGAGAAGGCTTAGAATGGCGCCTTGATACCTTCGAAAACCATGCAGAACGTGATGTTTACTTTAAACGCCTAGAGTTTGAATTAGATATTATCATAGGCATGGAGTTTCCTGGGTACTTCCTGATTTGTGCGGACTTCATCCAATGGGCGAAAGACCACGATATTCCTGTTGGCCCTGGCCGTGGATCAGGGGCGGGTTCTGTTGTGGCATGGGCTTTAAAGATTACTGACCTTGACCCGCTTCAATTTAATTTGCTGTTCGAGCGTTTTTTGAATCCAGAGCGTGTATCCATGCCCGACTTTGATGTTGATTTCTGTCAGGATAGACGCGGCGAAGTTATCACATATGTGCAGGAAAAATACGGCAAAGACCGTGTGGCACAGATTATTACTTTTGGTAAGCTTCAGGCACGCGCGGTTGTCCGTGATGTTGGACGTGTCCTTCAAATGCCTTATGGCTTAGTTGATCGCCTGTCTAAGATGATCCCCAATAACCCAGCCGCACCTGTGACCTTGCAGGAAGCCTTAGATGCCGACCCTGATTTCAGGCTTGAAATTAAAAAAGATGAAACTTCAGAAAAACTAATTGATATAGCCCTAAAGCTTGAGGGGTTGTTCCGTCATGCTTCGACCCACGCTGCGGGATTGGTTATTGGTGACAGACCTTTGCACGAACTTGTGCCGTTATATCGTGATCCACGTTCTGAAATGCCCGTGACGCAATTTAACATGAAATACGTTGAGCAAGCGGGGCTGGTAAAGTTCGACTTCTTGGGCCTTAAAACTTTGACTGTTGTCCAAAAAGCCGTTGGCTTTATTAAAGAAACAACGGGTAAAGAATATGACATTCTTAAGATTCCTATTGATGACAAGAAATCCTATGATCTTATGTCTTCTGGTATTTCGACTGGCGTGTTCCAATTAGAGAGCACGGGGATGAAAGATGTTCTTCGTAAAATGAAACCTAGCCGTTTTGAGGATATCATCGCGCTCGTATCGCTATATAGACCGGGGCCGATGGACAATATTCCAACCTATATTGCGATTAAAGATGGCAATCAAGACCCTGATTATTTGCACCC
>JALZUF010000043.1 GCA_023301785.1 Alphaproteobacteria bacterium
AGAATTAGTAAAGTTTAAATAAGAGGAAGAAGTAAAATGGCAAATGGTATCGTAACACAGATTTTGGGCGCGGTTGTTGACGTTCAATTTAATGATGGAAATGTTCCTGCAATTTTAAACGCATTGGAAACTGAGAATGACGGAAAGACATTGGTCTTAGAAGTTGCTCAGCACTTAGGTGAAAACACAGTGCGTGCCATTGCGATGGATGCAACAGAAGGCATGGTTCGTGGTCAAGAAGTGAAAGATACGGGCGATGCGATTAACGTTCCTGTTGGTCCTGGTGTTTTGGGTCGTATCATGGATGTTATTGGTCAACCAATCGACGAACTTGGTCCTGTTAAACATGAAAAAACATACGGTATTCACCGTGAAGCGCCTGCTTTTGCTGATCAAGCAACAGATACAGAGCAGCTGGTGACTGGTATTAAAGTTGTCGATCTTCTTTGCCCATACTCAAAAGGTGGTAAAATTGGTCTCTTCGGTGGTGCTGGTGTTGGTAAAACAGTGACAATCATGGAATTGATTAACAACATCGCAAAAGGCCACGGTGGTGTGTCTGTGTTTGCTGGTGTTGGTGAGCGTACACGTGAAGGAAATGACCTTTACCACGAAATGATGGAATCTGGTGTTATTAAAGAAGGTGGTGCTGAAGGTTCAAAAGCAGCACTTGTTTACGGTCAGATGAATGAGCCGCCAGGAGCGCGTGCACGTGTTGCCTTGTCTGGTTTGTCTATGGCTGAATATTTCCGTGATGAAGAAGGACAAGACGTTCTTTTCTTCATGGATAACGTTTTCCGTTTCACGCAAGCGGGTGCTGAGGTTTCTGCGCTTCTTGGTCGTATCCCGTCTGCTGTTGGTTACCAACCAACGTTGTCAACAGACATGGGTGCATTACAAGAACGTATTACATCAACAAACAAAGGATCAATTACTTCGGTTCAGGCTGTTTATGTTCCTGCCGATGACTTGACTGACCCTGCGCCAGCGACGGCGTTCTCTCACTTGGATGCGACAACTGTTTTGTCTCGTGCAATTTCAGAAATGGGTATTTACCCTGCGGTTGATCCACTTGACTCAACATCACGTATTTTGGATCCACGTGTTGTGGGTGACGAGCATTATAAATGTGCCGCCGATGTTCAAAAAACATTGCAAACATATAAGGCACTTCAAGATATTATTGCGATTTTGGGTATGGATGAATTATCTGAAGAAGATAGATTGGTCGTTGCGCGTGCGCGTAAAATTCAACGTTTCCTATCTCAACCATTCCACGTTGCTGAAGTCTTTACAGGTTCACCAGGTGTATTTGTTGACTTGGCTGACACGATTAAAGGTTTCCGTGCGATTGTTGATGGTGAATATGATCACCTTCCTGAAAATGCATTCTACATGGTTGGTACAATCGAAGAAGTTGAAGCAAAAGCAGCCAAAATGGCAGCGGAAGCAGCTTAATCAGATATGTCTAAGCCAGAACGCGATATTGAAAAAGAATACACAACGTCAGAGTTCGTTGCAAAGCTTCGCCGCTTAGCAGATGACCTCGAAGCGGGTGAGAACTTTGAAATTCAAGTCGCGGGTGAACGTATTTATGTCCCAAATCGTGCCGTGTTTAATATTGAACACGAACGCGAAGACGGCGAAGAAGAGTTGGAATTCCAACTTAAATGGACAGTTGAGAAGTAAAGAGAAATAAAATGGACGCAGAAAAGCTAAATAATTTTGATTTTGAACTGGTTTCACCAGAGCGCAAACTTATGTCTGAAAAGGCATGGCAAGTTACAATTCCTGGGGAAGAAGGAAACTTTGGCGTCCGGGCAGGGCACAGTTCAATCGTATCTTCAATCCGTCCGGGTGTGGTTGAAATTGTAACGGAAGCTGGTGCAGAACCAACTAAGATTTTTATTGCGGGTGGTTTCGCCGACGTAACGGCAAGCAACTGTACTGTGTTAGCTGAAGAAGCCACGATGCTTGGTGATCTAAACCAAGATGATATTGAACAAGAAGTTGCGGATTTAGAAGGCAAGCTATCTGCCACTAACGATAAGGTCGAAGTTATCCGTTACACAAAGCAACTAGCTTTAGCAAAAGCAAAGCTAACAGCAGTGACTGGCGTTCTCGCCGCTTAATTGGAACTTATATCTCAAATATTTTCGCCCGTACAGCTTTTGGCATGGACGGCGGCGATCATCTACATCATTTCTTATCAAAAGCAGTCCGCTGATAAAACAATCAAGCTATGGATTCCTGCCGATATCTTGATGGTGGTTCATATGTTTTTTATGGGAGCGCCGCTTTTTATTCTCATTGCGATTGGCGGTACTATTCGTAGTATTGTCACAATACGTTTTAGCCGTAAAATATTAAAAATCTATCTCGTGCTTTATACGCTCACTATATTTTGTGCGTTCCCATTTTTAGGGCAAGGTCTTATGGATGTTATGGGCGTTGTTGGCACATGCTTTTTCAGTTTATCTGTCTTGATGAAGCATCACTTTATCGTCCATAGGCTATTTGCATTAGGACATCAGATTTGTTGGGTTGGAGCGTTGTCTATTTTAGGCTCTTTTGGTGGCTTGGCTCTTATAATATTTATGCTTGTCTCAAACGTGATTGGCACTGGTCGCTATTTATTTAGGCGTCAAAACAGCCTTACGTAAGCCTACAAAGCTATTCGTGATAAAGATATTATCTGCGGATTTTAAGCGTTCAACAGAAATATTTTCTTCCGTGATACTGCGTTCTTCAATCAAATTTTTACGAGTTACACCGGCAAGAACTCCATCGGATAATGGCGGCGTAATAAGTTTGCCTTTTTCTTCAATAAAAACATTACTTGTAGCGGCGCAGGCAATATTGCCCTCTGTATTCGTAATAATCGCTTCATCACCGCCGAAGGCTTCGGCCTGCCTGCGTGCGGCATAACTTCGTGAATAATCTAAACGCTTACAATTTTCAAGCTTACATCCAGCTATACGTGGGAAGTCCTGAATGATCACACATCTGGCAGGTTTTATATCTTTAGGGTTTGCGGCTGCGGCAACATCAATGACTAATGTAGGCGTATGCGCAGGGAGCAATGGCGCTTTTACTAAGCCACCAGTGACTGTTGTGCGGACACGCGCATATTGATTCTTAATATTATTTTTTTCTAAGAGTTCATCACAAATCACCTTGAACTTTTCTACAGTACAAAAAGGGGGCAACCCAATCACTATTTTTGAGTCATGCATAATACGATCAAAATGATCTTGAATATGCATAGGCTTCTTATCTTTAACTAACATGGAATCAAAAATTCCAATTCCCGTTGTAAAGCCGCAATCACGATGAGATATCAAGTGCGCTGTATCTTCAACGTAATCACCATTTAAATAAATAAAACTCATGCTACGTCCTCGTTCTTTTTTGCAATAAAACTATCAAATATCTTAGCACCCTTTTGATTGGTCTCTTCCAACTCTTTTTGTGGAGTGGAATCACTAACAATGCCGCTACCTAATTGAAGGTAAAGCTTATCTTCGCTGTGAATGAGTGTGCGGATTGTAATGTTGCTGTCCATGCTGCCATCAAAACCAATATACCCGATAGAACCGCAATAGGGGCCACGGTAAGTTTTTTCTAATTCTTCAATAATCTCCATCGCGCGTATTTTGGGCGCACCAGTAATAGAACCACCTGGGAAACATGCTTTTAAAAGATCTAGCGCCTTGTTACCTGCTTTAATCGTGCCTGTTACTTTTGAGACTAAATGGTGCAACCCTTCAAATGTTTCTAGCTGGCAAAGGGCTGGTACTTTTACGGAATGGAAATCGCAAACTTTTGATAAATCATTCCGAAGCAAATCAACAATCATCGTGTTCTCAGCTAAGTCTTTTTGACTGTCTAATAAAATTTGCGGATCTTTATTAGAGGGAAGCGTGCCTTTAATAGGACTGGTTAAAACTTTCTCTCCAGCCAGTGATAAAAATTGTTCAGGAGAGCAAGATAAAATTTTAAGGTCTTTAAAATTTAAGTAAGAAGAGAATGGCGCAGGATTGATTTCACGCAAATGTTCGTAATGACGAAATGTGTCAAAGTCCTTAGGAGTGTTCGCCTCAAACCGTCTTGATAAATTCGCCTGATAAATTTCACCAGCATAAATATAATCAATAACTTTTTGTACATCCGCGCAATACTCATCATCAGTTTTATCTGACTGCCATGTTATCTGCGGTGGGGCATAAGGCGTGTTTGTCGTGTTGGGTATATCTGGTGCATTATTACCAATATACCACGCTTCATCACGACTATGATCAAATGCTAAAACATTGGTATATATCCCCACAATGGCATCAGGAAGGCCTAAATTATCGATGGTGTCAGTTGTTATATCTTCTAATTGTCGCCCTAAATCATACCCGAAATAGCCCGCTATCCCCCCTTGGAAGGGGATTGAAGTGTTTTGAGTGCCAAAATCGTAAGAATCTAAACGTTTTTGCAAAAAATCAAAGAAATCGGCCTGACCAATATTTTTACCATCATGCTCAATAATACCGTTTTTAGTCTTTATAATTTCAACAGGATCAAAGCAAATAAAGCTCCATTGATTAAGGGGATGGGAAGGGCGATTGCTATCAAGAAAAATGCTGTAAGGTTTTTGTGATAAATACCGCGCACATATTATCGCGTCTGGTCCATTCCATTTTTGAATTTTAATCTTGGTCATGCAAAAACTCTTTAATGGATGCGGCGGCCTGTGCCAAACCAATACGTTCAACTTCAACATTGTCAGGAAATGCTCCTAACATACGTGACGGCATCATGGAATCAAGCATGACAAAAACACCTCTATCATCGCCGCGGCGAATAAGACGGCCATAAGCTTGCTTAATTTTAAAGCGTGTAATCATATCGTCATATTGTTTTTTACCAAAAGCTTCGCGTCGTGCCTTGTGCAATATGTTTGGACGTGGCCACGGCACACGATCAAATACAATTAAGCGTAGGGAATTTCCAGGAACATCAACGCCATCACGAATAGCATCCGTACCGAGTAAGCAAGCATGTTCATCTTCTCTGAATATATCAACCAGTGTGCCTGTATCCATTTGATCCATGTGTTGCGCGTATAGCGGAATATTTGCATCATTCAACGGCAAGTTTATTTTCTCATGCACGGCTTTTAATCTTGATATCGCAGTAAACAATCCAATGGCGCCACCTTGAGACGCTTGGAATAATGTCTGATAGGCACTAGCAACCTGTGACAGATCATCTTTACGGACATCGTTAATAATAAATATTTTCGTCTGGTTTTTATAATCAAAAGGTGACGCATAAGTTTCTTGCGTTATATGATTACCCAATAAATTTGCGCCAGTACGAATATGTGCGGCCTCCCAGTTTTTCTCCTCATCATCCGTACGATCACGTAACGTTGCAGACGTAATAGCAACGCCATCCGCATAAGGTTTTAACGCGCCTGCAAATGGCGTCATCGGATTAACCCAATGTCGATACAGGCCAATATCGATGGCACGCCCTTCGTATCGTTCAATCTGCATCCAATCAATAAAGTTTTTGTTCACAACGCCATCACCTAAATTCTCAAGCATCGTAATCCATGCGCCCAAATTCATTTGCGCGCGGCGTTCTAGCGCGGATTGCACGGCATCAATTCTTTTGCGTGTATCGCTTTCTAACGTATCTGCTTGCTCATTAAGTTTTTTTCTTAAACTTTCTGCCAAAGCCAGCATGGGTTTTTGTAACTCTTTTAGCGCAGATTTAAGTTTAGGAATTTTCGCCATTACATCATCATGCAAGGGGAAAACTTCAGTCTCTAAGGAATAGGGGCCATTACGCCCATTTGCACGTGCTAATGTTTGTGTGTAAACGCTTAAGATAAATTCTTCGCAAATACCTTTGGGGGTATTATCGCGCAATCTTTTTTGCCAACCATCGGCGGTGAGGTGGCGTGATTTCTCCAAAATATCTTGCAACAGATTGGCAGACTTTTCATCACCGCTTACTAAATCCTCGGCGCGCGCTTTCAGGCCACGCATACGACTTCGACTACTCGCTTCTGCACCGCGCAACCATCGACGCAGATCATAAGTTTCACGCGCCGTTAAATGCCCTGCGAACGCGCTGTCGGCCGCATCAAACAAATGATGCCCCTCATCAAAAATATAACGGCGCGGCATTTCATCAGGGTTTTGATTAATAGCGGTTTGTATCATCACAAGCGCATGGTTCGCCACGACAATGGAGGCATGCTTTGATCGTCGCACAGATTGTTCAACAAAACATTTGTGGTAATGATCACAGGCAGAGTAAATACATTCACCGCGCCTATCCGATAGTCCAGATGTATATTGATACCCTAATAAATCACCCAGCCACCCAGGGAAATCTGAGCCACTAACAAGGTCACCATTCTTCGTCGCCGCTGTCCAACGCACCATGATACCAAGTGCTATGGCTTGTTGTCTATCACGTGACAAAGCCGCACCCGCCGCGGCTTCTTCTAAGTTTAGTAAACACAAATAATTCTCACGGCCTTTTCGAATGGCAACTTTATTGTCTTTTAAATCTTCGTTCGGATATAGACGATCCAATTCTTGATCGACCTGACGTTGCAAGTTTTTGGTATAAGTCGACACCCAAACACTACCATTATTTTTCTCCGCCCAGACGGAGGCGGGGGCAAGGTAGCCTAGTGTTTTACCAACACCCGTTCCGGCCTCGGTAAGTACAACGTGCGGCTCGCCTTCTTCATTTTTGGGCGCAAAGGTTTGCGCATTGGTTGCCGTATAATTCATTTGTTGTTCGCGGCTCTCGGCATTGCTACCAAGTAAGTCTTTTAAACGTGCCTGACTTTCC
>JALZUF010000044.1 GCA_023301785.1 Alphaproteobacteria bacterium
ATTAATACTGCCCACACTGGCACGTAACGCAAGCACAGTATCTTTGTGAAAACCAAAATATGTACTGGCACTTAAACGCGTTTTGAAGAACGGGCTACTATTGCCCAACACATCTAAAAACGGTTCGGCAATACCGCGTATATGCCAGCCACGATGCGGGTTGAGTTTATTATCTCGGTTATCAAAAGTCAGCGCATTTGGGAAAGACAACAAACCAAAGTTCTCTCGTTCCAGCGTATTTTTATCTTCAATACGTGTAACCTTTAATTCCACACCAGTGCTACCATTCAAACGTTTATGAAATTGGCGACTGATGTTTGCTCCTGCACCAATACTTAATTCATTATAAGCATCACTATCCTCACGGTTTAATGCGGCATTTAAAGATAAGCTCTGATCCTTTCTTAGGAAAAACGGCTTGGTTAAATCAATCCCTATAAATTGTTGACGTTGCGACGCCTTAATTTGCGCCTCAAGTTTTTCCGCTGAACCTAAGAAATTACGATGCTCCCAGCCTAATACAACGCCAGGCCCTTCATCGGTGTAGAAGCTCCCCCCAACGCGAACCGTTCTGTGTGCGCGCTCTTTGAGGGTTACATTAATCGGCACCTTATTCCCATCAACTGGCGTCTCTGGTAGTTCAATTTTTGCGCGTGCAAATAAATTTGTCGCTAATAATTCTTCTCTTAATTTTTCTATTTTTTCACGTCGGAAACACTCTCCCTCTTTAAAAGGAATGAGTTTTTTTAAATATGATGTTTTTACAGTTTCTTGACCCTCAAAAATAACTTCATCAAAAACAGACTTTGGCCCCGCTTCGACATCATAAATAACCTTAGCCGTTTTGCTTTTTCTGTCTAAGACAACCTGATGGGACATATTGAGATTAAAATAGCATTCGTCTTTTTGTATCGCTTCATAAAACTCCGCTTGAGATTTCAAAACAGGCTTAGCTTCAAGAGGTAAATTTTTTTGAATTGTTAAGGCATCAATGTGATTACGAAATTGCTTTGGTTTAATGGATATTTCGCTGATCTTGTAAAGATCGCCTTTACGAACGACATAAGTGCCTTTTAATTCTTCTTGTGAATCATTGTAGTCAACCTCAGCATCATAATATCCTTTGGCTTTTAATCCTTTAACAAGACTGCTTTGAATTAATCGCTCGCGGTAATCTTCATGCCGTTTCTTTTCCGCTTCTGTTTTTTTATCTTCTTCTGGAGCGGGCTCAAGGCGTTCATCAAGTATCTTATCTAGGTATGCTTGGGTCTCCTCATCTTCTTCCACACCAGCTATCTTATAATCAGACTTTGTTTGCAGAATAATATCATCCGCTATACAGCCCTGAAGCAGCAGGGTTGCTGTGATAAACATAAGTACACGCTGAAAATTGAGCATAAAAGACACTATCACAGCGGATACAGCAAATAATACAAACGTTTGCCACGTACAGCATAGTTATTTACAAGATAAACAAAAATATGGAAATTTTAAGCTAAGATATTACCGTTTGTGAACAATGTTGCTTCATCAAGTCCAGTGATGCCTTCGATACGTCCAATATTTTGGAACCCTAACCCGCCGCCAGTACCGTCGCCATCAACTTGGATAATTGTGTGCGTGCCGCTCGTGTCATCAAGGTTCAGGTAATCACCAATATTACCCGCGTTAACTGTTCCACTTGTGATCAAGTCGCTAATATCTAAGATATCATTTTCACCTACAGAGAAGTCACCAAGTATATCTTCATCAAGATATGCGGATAATGCTTCAAAGACAAATGTATCTGCGCCATCACCACCATAAAGTGTATCAAGACCATCACCGCCCGTAATCGTATTATCGCCACCACCCGCAGCTGAGAGTAAACCTTCATTAAGGGCGTAATAGCCCACAACTTCTGTTGTATGATCAACTTCTGCATTAGCTGATTGCTCTTCACCAATAAAGAAGCGTCCCGTTGTTGTTGTAATGCCGTCTGCTTGTGAATAAGAAGTATCACCACCATCACGTGTTTCCTGATCATGTAAAACAACTGGCGTATTTGCGAAGCCACTTCCACCAAAGTTAACGGTCGTTACATTATGCGTTACGACATCGCCTGTCTCACCAATAAGGAAACCACTCGCAGCACTTCCACCATTATCAATGGCGATCCAACCAATTGTTTCTGTTGCATGCACGTTTGCATTTGCCTCTTCTTCCTGCATTTGGAATTCAAAGCCTGTTGTTGTTCTATTTCTATTTCTTGATGCCACAGCAGAAGCTTCGTTATCGCTCATGACTTGGCTCATCACCACGGGTGCGCTTCCAAAAGCAGAATCAAATGTAACTGTTGTGAAGTCTTCATTTGTTGCGGTTGTTAAGCCTGCTTGCACAACAGAACCATTATCCAAAGTATGCGTTCCTTCGGCGATAGCGAGCCAAGATAACTCTTCCGCTAAGACACGACTACCATCTAAATAATCCCATTCATCAATTTGATATTCAAAACCACTGTCGGTCACGCTTCGTACACGCACAGTATAGAAGTCTCCATCATTATTTGTCATGTTTGACATCTTGATAACAGGGTTCACGATTGTTGCTGCAAATGTAACACTGTGCCATTGCGCTGAGCTTGTTTGGATTACTGATTCAACACCCGATTGTCCAATAATTGTTGCACCATAAATAGTGTCATCACCATCACCACCCGTCAGCGTGTCATTACCATTACCCCCAAGAATAGTATCATTACCATCACCGCCATCGATTGTGTCGTTACCGTCTAGACCGGCAATAATGTTGTCGCCTGTGTCACCTGTTAAGGTGTCATTAAAATCTGAACCTGTTAAGTTCTCAAAATTACTTAGCGTATCTGTACCTGCGCCCAATGTGCTTTGCGCCGTAACAACCGATAAATCTACAGTAACCGCGCTACCAGCACTTTCATAGGTCACGACATCAATACCTGCACCACCATCCATAGTGTCATTACCGCCATGACCTTCAATCTCATCATCACCAGCAAGTCCTGTTAAAATGTTATCGCCAGCATCACCATCAAGTGCATCGTTAAATCCAGAACCCGTTACATTTTCAACATTTGAAATTGTATCAACCCCGGCACCTTGTGTATCTTGCGCCGTCGCATCAGCCAAATCAACAAACACACCACCCGCCGCCGAGCTATACGTCACCGTATCATTATCGGCACCGCCATCAATCGTGTCTGCCTCATCTCCATCACTGCCATCAAGAATATCATCGCCAGACAAGCCCAGCATGACATCAATACCTAAACCGCCTCGGATCGTATCATTTCCAGAATTTCCATTAAGGAAATCATTACCGCCGCCGCCATTAACAATATCATTCGCCGCACCACCAGAAATTGTGTTGTCGTTTGCATCACCAGTCAAAATATCATCAAAGCTCGTGCCTACTAAATTCTCAATATTAGAGATTGTATCAAAGCCCGCACCAACTGTATCTTGTGATCCTGTGTTAGATAAATCAACCGTTACACCGACAAGAGAAGATGCATAAGTGACAACGTCTATATCTGCACCGCCATCCATCACATCAGTACCATCACCACCTAAAATTGTATCATTACCTGTACCGCCAAATATGGCGTCGGCTCCTAAACCACCATCAAGGGTATCATCACCGGCTTGTCCGTCTATTATATCGTTACTATCAGATCCTGTAATGGTTTCATTACCGCCTTGACCCAACATATTACCGCGTGCGGTGACAGTCATCCCTGTGAAATCAAAGCCTGTATTAATCTCGGCAATAGCATTAAAGCCATTCATATCTAAAGTTTCAACATCGGTAAATGTACTCGCTAAATTAAAGAACGAGGCTGCAAAAAAATCAATCGTATCTGTTCCCGCACCACCATCAAATATATCACCAAGAAATTCAGTCCCACCTCCGATAAATCGGTCATTACCTCCATTACCTGAGAGGGTATCTGCACCGTTACCGCCTTGAATTATATCAGATGCCTCAGTCGCAGTAATAGTTTCACTACCACTAGCACCGCGAATAACACTGCTTCCGCTAACAACAAAACCTGTGAAGTCGACACTATCTCCTGATGTCACATTTATTTCCCAAGCTCCACCATTATTAAAATGGATGCGTTCCATATTTGTAAAGCTAACAGTTGAATCAAACGTTGCATTAGCAGTTAATACAAACGCATCACCTGTTCCTGCACCACCATCAATCGTATCACCTAAAAAGTCAGCGCCACCGCCATATATACTATCGTTTTCTGTGCCTGCATCAATAATGTCAGCACCTGCACCACCATAAATCTCATCAAAGCCTTGACCACCAATAATGGTGTCATTTCCTAAGCCGCCAAATAAGTCATCATTACCAGTATTACCATCAATCGTATCATCACCTGATCCACCCGTAATAATATCCTGACCACCACCAGTCGTAACAATAAAATCTTCTGTCTGTGCAGTTAAATCCAATGTCACGGGTGAAGAACCCACAGTTGAATAATCAATTTCTTCTAAGCCTACAATACCACCATCTGATGCCGCTAATGTTGCCAAATTAGATGATATCGTTGTAAGTCTTATGACGTCCGTACCGCTATCAAAATCTATTATACCAGCACCATATATCAATGAATTTAATTGAGCGCCAGTAATCGTTAAATCATCGTCACCTGTCGATCCTGTTAAAAATCCGTTTTCTGCATTATTAACTGTCGGTGTACCAAGCGCGGTTACATCGACTGTTCCATTGGCCTGAACACGACTATTATCCGTTCCACCACCTAGGTCGATATCATCAAATGCCAAAGCTTGTGTGATTGTATAAGTAACATCATCATTACCAGTCGAGCCAGTTAGTGTTTCAAGATTTGCTAACGTTCCTGTAGAAAAATCAACTATGGTCGCATTGGTCAGAATTAATTCATCAGTTCCCACTCCACCATCAATAGATTCACCAGCTTCAAAATCTCCATTGGCTAAGTTAATCGTGTCATTTCCATTACCTGCATTGATTGTATCTACGCCAGTACCCGTTTCAATCACATCGTTACCGTTACCCGCATTAATAGTATCATCACCCGCACCAGTCGTCAGTATGTCTGCATTTCCAGATCCTGTAATTAAAAACCCTTCAGTTTGCGCACCTAAATTAATGGTCACACCTGCACCGGCGGTTGACGCATTAACTCGCTCCAATGCGATTAACGATCCATCAACAAGCGTATTAAGAACTGCTGATGTCGAAGTTAAATTTATTGTGTCTGCCCCTGCGCCCATATCAATAGTACCGGCACCAAACACCAACGCATCAAGTTGAGCGCCCGTAATGGTAACGTTATCAACCGCACCCGTACCAACAAGAAATCCATTCTCTGCGTTCGTGACAATTGGCGTGCCTAGCGCGGTAACATTAACTGTTCCATTGGTTTGAACACGGCTATTATCTATTCCATCACCCAGATCAATGCTGTCAAATGAAAGCGCTTGTGTAATCGTATAGGTCACATCATCGTTGCCAGAGGAACCTACTAGATCTTCAATAAGTGTTACTGTTCCGATTGAAAGATCAACAGTCGTCGCATTTGTTAATATGAGCTGATCTGTACCTAGGTTACCGTTTAAAACTTCTCCTGCAACAAAATCACCATTTGCTAGATTTATTAAATCATCGTCTAAACCTGCATCAATATTATCTAAGCCTGCACCACCTGTAAGGATATCATTACCAATATTACCTAATATTGTATCATCACCATCGCCGCCTAAGATTGTATCGTCACCGCCATCACCATCTAATAAATCATTGCCGTTACCGCCGTTAATATAATCAAAGTTACCTTCTCCTCTTATATTATCATCACCGTCGCCGCCAAAAATAGTGTCGTTACCATCGCCCGCAAATATGACATCGTCACCACCATAACCATAAATTGTATCTTGGCCACTACCACCATTAAGAATATCGTTGGCATTATCATCAAGCATAAGACCAGCATCCCATTCGATAATGTATTCACCTGTTCTGATGTCTTCTCTATCACCCCAAAATCCATCAAAAGCATTGCCATCTTTCAGGAAATGTAGATTATCTGACCCTGCACCTGTAGCATCGTTTGGTTGCCCGCCAGCAAAGTTTTCGTACATATTGTTAATAGCACCGCCAGACGCATCACCAGACCAAAACTGTGTACCAGCCTCAGCGCCATCAACCCAGCGCCAGTCACCCTCAGTAATTGCATCTGACCCCCCAAGCCAAGCATCCCCAGCTGTAGTTACCAATCCAAAAACATATTCCTGTTCTGCTAGACTCGTAATATTAGCTAAATGACCTGCAATGCCATTAATTACAGATGCATTCGCCGTCGCGCGTGCTCCAGCCCAAGTATCACTTGTCGTAACAAATTCGTAAAAACTATTTGTTTGTGCGTTATAAACAACGTTTGGATTTGCATTTAGAACCGCTCTAACTTGCGTCACATTTAGGCCATGCCCATGAATAATATCATTACCATCGCCACCATTTATTGTGTCAACGCCTGCACCACCAACAAGAATATCTAGGCCTATTCCACCATCAATATTATCATTGCCATCTTCACCTGTAATAAAGTCACTACCGTCACCGCCGCGAAGCGTATCATCTCCAAGACCACCATTGATTTGGTCATCACCAGCATCACCGCTGATGATGTCGTT
>JALZUF010000045.1 GCA_023301785.1 Alphaproteobacteria bacterium
GCTTTCCTTTGGATACTTGGTCTCAGTAGCGTATGCACTTCGAGTCGTATCTTATATATGGTCGGGGATGGAAAAAGGCGTTCCATAGCCGTAAAAAATAATGCAGAAAGGAGAAGGAGACGAAAAAAGAGATAAGAGAAGTAGGGGACACATATGAAAGAACACAAGTTCAAAATTTTGTAGTATGGAACCAAAGTTCCGACATGAATAATATCTTGACAAAAAACATTGGAATTAATTTCGTCCTCATAATGGTAATTAATTTCTTCGTGTGGTATTAGCAGCCAAGTCAATTGCTTGTTGTTGAAACAAATGAATTTGGTTTCGCCAACGATCCAAGTTGCCAGGTGTGAGTCCTTCACGCTGCAGTGTGGCATATGCAACATTCATGGCCTGGAGCAAGTTCTGATGAACGGGGCCAGAAGTTGCGACGGGAAGGTTTGCAGTATCTGTCATTAAACATTCAAGCTGACGTCGAAGATCAGAAAAATTTGGAGCTGTCAGTGTAGGAGATGATGTGGAAGATGCCATACCACATGCCACTGTTGAACTCGTTGGTCTTAGAGTGGGAATTTGTAAGACTGGGCCTGGTGAGGGAAGGCCCATTGGCGTATACGAGTGAGTTACAGCTGGAGGGTGACTCAAGATGGGGGTGACAAATACTGGTGGAGGGCCTTGAAATTGATGTGGCGGGGAAGTTGCCCAAGAGCCCACTGGCAATTGGTTGGGTCGAGGTTGAAAGTAAGGTGGTTGAACCCTCCTTCGTCGCCGTCGACTCATGGTTGGTACAGGGTGTGGGGAAACCGGAGAAAGTGTAGGACTAGATTGCGGGCTTGGGTGCGGCGCCGAAGGTTTATGTTCTTGACTGGAAGTTTGAAGCATAACCAAAGGATTCTCCGTGATTGTGGGAGAAGTATGTTTTCCTTGTGGAGTATAGCGATAATTGTATTTAGTCCGAGTGGTCAGATCACGTAACTCCATAACCTCCATACGTGCACGTAATAGGGAATCCCAGGATCGAGATCGAGGTTGGCGGCGAGGTCGGGAGTCCTGAGAAAGAGAGCGAGAACGAACAGATGACCTGGAAGTTCTGCGTCTGTGCGTGGAGCGAGTAGAGCGGGGAGGGCGGGGAAAAATGGCCAAGTAGATATGATGAAATATGCCCGTATGTGGAGGTGTGTTGAGGCGTCCGACACATTCATATGTGAAAAAACATATGCGGATGATGTAATACAAGCCCATGGTCATAGATACCAACTGTCCCCACTGAGTTAATCCGTCCCATATGATAGTAAACGGAGAGAGTTGACGAAGAGTGGCTGAATAAAATGCTGGATTAAATGGGCTTGCTACTGAGGAGATTGAGTGACTAGCCCATGAAGCCTGTTGAGCTTCTCTTCCCATAGTAACTGCAACATCCAGAGTGGCTCGTGAAGAAGTCAAATGTTGTTCCATTTTGTGGATGTCCTCAGAAGTGTAGATGCCCCCAGCGTCAAAATCGAATTCTTCTCCCCCCGAAAAGAAAACGTCATCCATAGAGTTGGTTGAAAGGACTTGTGGCGAGTCCACGAAGGATATTTCAGGAGAAATTTTAATCCAGTTGTCATTGAGGCCGCGGTAGAGGCCGTAGAAATGAGGGGTACATGGTATGGCAATACCCCGGGTTGTGAGCCTGCGGCTGTGAGGTTCGACAAAAAATTCCAAGGTGTTGTTGTAAGTTGTGAGCGATATGTTGCGGAAAGACAAATAACGATGTAAATCGGCGTCCATCATGGAAACCGGAAGAGAAGAAAAACAGCGAGTCGACTTCCTAGCGGTGACCAAAATACGGCGGCAACGGTGTTTGAACCAAGCCTCGCCGCCTGTGGTGACAAACCAACCGCCCCCTAAAGCAGCAGTGTCGCCGTCGACGGAGCCGTGTTGTTCGGCAAGAAGGGTGTCGTAAGACAAATGCGATTCCACCAGTCGTTGTTGACAATTTTGATAGTGGACAGAATGAAATTCTTTGCGAATATAATTCGTGAGATAGCCATATAGCCAACTATCTTGCTGATTAGCGTAAGTGTAGAAACTGTAGTCATCAGGATGAAGTGGTCGACGAAAGGCAGAATCAGATGCCGAAGGTTCCAGCGTGACAAATAGTTTGGGGTAGTTGGTGGAGTAAATGACCTGGTCGCAACGACTGAGAGAGTCCTCTACAAGCAGGCGAATCAGGGAGCCGTCAGTGGACATAAAAGTATCCACTCCAAACTGGTCCGTGATTAAGATGCCCTGAGATTGACGGATTTGGAAAAAACGGCAAGCATCGATGCCAGACGGAGGGTACCAGAAATATGTCCCCGACGTGTGAGTGACGCAATGTTTCGAAGCCATGGGACAGGAGAGAATGCGGTCAGAGCGTGCAAGATGGACTCGTTCATCTTCAGTTACCGTAGCTGGAATTGTTTCCAAGGTAATGCGAAGTTGTGCTGAAACCATCATCCCATGGTAGACCGTACCAGCATGAGTATAGTCCTCACCCACACAGGAGATAGAGTTGTGGGAGAAAACTGTAGAACCGGCAATGTTATATTGAACTGTCACCGTACCATTGACCAAAAGAGGATGATGAGTGCCTTTGGGATCCACATAGGCCAAGGTGTCCCACATCCGGTTGCATTCAGCCAAAGGGATGTAAATATTTTCCAAAAACTTCACCCAAGGGTGAACAAACACGCCGTGGCTCCAAACTCCACAATAATACGGAAAAGTGGTTTTCTGAATACGACAGTGGTGGACAGGTAAACGGAGTTTGTCAGAGCGTTGGAGAAGACCAATGGTGACCTCTCTCTGATCCGTAGGCTCGGCGGGAATAGCACAGGAATGGCGCTGAGATTGAGCCCGCAGAGGTTGGATGTCCCGTGGGTCGGAACAATCATATGCCACTACATGATGAGGGTCGTCTGTCTTTGGAAGGCCAAAATTTGGTTCTGTAGCGAGGCTAGCCTTGTCGGCCAAGTGTTTGAGGCGGCCAATACCCGTGATATTGAGGGAAGGGCCAGAATCAAACTCATGGCGAGAAGAATTGAAATCAAATTGTTGGCGGCGGCGAGGACGAGCCAATATGATAGGTGGAATCAGGGGTTGTTTACGTTGCAAAGGCTCAGGTGGAGGCATGATGGGGATTCCCGCCCGTGGGCAGTCACTGGAGCAGACCATACTGCGTGCAGTATAGCAGATAGCAGGGCGGGGAAGTTGAGTGTCGTTGGTAACCACATGAGAAACAGCGTAACAGCGTGGCTGGTGGGCGTGACGGTCGAAGAGGTTAGCCATCCAATCTTGCCACAAAAAAGGTGAGCCGTCGGCATAATGAAGCACACCCGAGCAATTATGACCCTGGCAAGCTGTAGTAATGGGGGCTGTGATAGGAAGATATATGCCCAAAAAGTAGTCGGTCTGGTGAGCGCGGGCCAAAATTCTGATGAGGTCTAGGTCGTCCCGTGTGCGGGGAGAGGCCAAGTCGGCATGATTTAAGCGACAAAATTCCGCAGCGACATAAAAGGGGCAATGGGGCTCGTTGAAAACTCGGAAGAATTGTTGATGAATCATCAGCCAAGAATGATGCGGAGAAGGAGAGCATGTGTAGTTGAAGGTGGTAGAAGAGACATTTGCACCCGCCAAGGCTTTGAGGCGGTAGGTTTGTATACGAGCTTCTTCTTTGGTGAGTAAGGTGAAGTTCCCGTTGACATCGTCCAACACGATAGACGAAGTGTCATTGAGCGGTTGGTGCGCGAGGCAGAGCGCCCAATAAGAAGAGAAGAGAAAGCTCAATGACAGTAGCATTTTCGAGGGTAGCGGAGCAGGCGAGAATATGACGAAGAGGAGGAGAGGACGTAGCGGAGCGAGCTCGGCGAACCGGTAGGCGATGGAACCGAGCCCGTATGACGAGCGACGTAACCGGCGGCGAGGGCAAACAGGCGGAAGAGTGGAGAACCCTAGAAAAGAGAGGGAGAAAAATACAGCAGAATGCCCCCGAGGCAAAAGCGAGGTAAAATCCTCACTTCTAAAAAATGTGCAAACCCATGGTGTGCTGTAATGTATTTGCTTTATTGTGGTTTCGTGTTATTTATAAAAGTTCTCGTGGTAGTAGTCACATGTAGTAGTAAGCGATATATACACAATGATATATATACATATAGACATGCAATTGTTCGGCAGTGTGAACATTCTGTAGACAGCGTGCGAGTAAGTCAATTCAAAACCGGTCGGGCAGAAGACTGGCCATGAAAAGAGAAAAAGCTATAAGCGTAGTAGTGCAACATGTACTATATATTATTCCTGCGTCGTCGAGACAGGACAATCTCCAGCCGGTTCAGCCGGTGCGCCAAGCTCCCCCGGTTCAGGCGCTGCGTCCACTGGCAGGTCAGAAGGCCGGGGAGCCAAAGTCACACGCGAGGAACCGGAACCTAATTCCGCGGACGTCTTGTCACGGTAAGCATTGGTACGTCGGAAGTAACGATCGCAACGACGCTGTTGAACATCTCTGTCTGGTGCGTAACGTAGATATGCCTCAGAGTCAACGAATGAAGATGGAAGCCGGTCTGAATGCGTCTTGGAGACAGTCCTAGTGTTTGGTTCGCGCGCGTGCGTACGGGATGTCTCGTCACGACCAGGCTGGGCGAGGGAAACCGGCGGGCCGGTCCGCTCGACCGACGAAGACGAGGAGGAATCTGTATTAGCCGTAGTGAGATCCCAATCATAAACATTTTGTTGTTTATATGGCAGCGCTTCAGGCTGCAAGAATGTTTCGCGGAATTTGGGATCATTTGTGTCTAGAGAAGTTGGAGTTGAGGGTGGGGGAGAGCTATCGTCAAGCGCGAGAGACACTGGGGAACTCGTTACTGGAGAGTTCTGCAAATGTGGTGTCGAATTTTGTTTTGATTTGTGTACGTCTGCTCGGGGCAGCGATAAAGAAGTCGACGATGAAGATCGGCGACTGGACGCAACAGCACTTGTTGAATCAAGACATGATGTGTCTTGTGGAAGTGATGGGGTGGGAAATTCAGACGGCTGCGAAAAACCGGAAAGTGTGTCTTGCGAAGAAGAAGAGCTACAACCCCGAAGTGGTAAAATTTGTTTATCAATTGGTGCCGAGTCCATGTGTGGTCGACGTATACTTGGAAAATAGTGGCACAATTCATCACCTCCTAGAGACAAATTCCCTTCTGGTGGAGGGCGAGGAGTTGAGCTTTCGTCTGGGAAAAAACGACGCAGTCGATCTGAAGAAACGATCTCTACACGTCTTGCACCCCTTGCATCATACACAATTTCGAAGGTAAGATCATTGATTTGTTTAGAAATACGCCATGGTCCCGACCAGCCTGATTTAAATTTGGGTAATTTACGATCAGATAAAATTGGAGTAAATAGCCAGACTGCATCACCGAGAGCAAGAAATTTAGGCAGACGGTGATAATTGGAGCGTTGACGTTCAATGGCCAAGCCCATATTTTCGCGAGCTAATTGGTAAGCCTGAGTTAAATAAGTTGTCATGAGGCGAAAATGGTCAGGAGCTGTACATAGTTTACGTAATTGTGTGGGAGAAGGACATATAGCGTCGAGGTCCTCAATGGGGTTGCGTCCGAACATAAGTTGAAAAGGAGAAAATCCCGTGGATGCTGAAATTGCCGATCGAAAAGCAGTCAAAATTGCCGGAATATGATCAGCCCATTTAGATGGTTGGTGTACACATGTAGCCATGAGGGCCGCTTTTAAATCACGATGCATGCGCTCAACAGCATTAGATTTTGGATTGTAAGCTGGAGTTTGTGTGATGCGAATATTCAGGACATCACCCAGTTGTTGGAGCATATGTCCAGTAAATTGTGAGCCACGGTCGGAATGAAGACGTTCACACTTGCCAAAACGAGAGAAAATCTCTGTTTGGAGCACACGGACAACTTCAGAAGCTGTAGCGCGCTGCATGGGAAACGCTTCGATCCATTTGGTAAAAGTGTCCTTTATTGTGAATAAATATAAATATTTATGGGGGTGTGAGGGCGGAAATGGACCGACAAAGTCCAGGGATAAAACCTGAAAAGGATATCCGGGAACGTGGGAACGAAGAGAATGTCGTTGATCGGGCAACCGAGTGGTTTTCGTTTGACATGGGCCACAACTGAGTAATGTTCTGCGTATCGTCGCCATCATATTAAAAAAGAAAGCATACATTTTTAAACGATTAAAAGTATTCTGTGGGCCCATATGGGCGGCCTGTTTATGCGCTCGCATGATGGCCGAAGGGATCATACAAGTTGGGAGTAAAATTACATGTCTCTCTGTTGGCAAATGATGAAAGTTTGGGAGAAATTTGTAACGAATTAAACCCTGTTTGTCAATAAAACACGATGAAGCGCATCCCAAGAATAATTTAGATGGAGCAGACATGGATTTGAAATGTTCAGTGCAATATTTATCTCTGTCTGCCGAAGATAAAGGCAAAAAAGAGAACAGAAATTTCATGTCCACATCTGCACGTTGTTTATCACGCAAGTATATAGGATCCCAAAATTTGTGGGAATCATTAGGAAGAGAAGTCGAGGAAGAGTTATCAGCCAAAACTTCGAGAGCAAAAATGAAATTTGGAGAAGTGGCTGTGTCTACATCGTCGACGAGAGGGAGATCTTTATCGTGTTTTAAACTGGACAGGCGAGAAAGAGCATCGGCGTTTCCATGAGATTTTCCCGGCCGATATTGAATCGTGAAATTGAAAGCCGAAAGGAGATGAAGCCAGCGAGAAATCATACCGACTGGTGCTTCCATATTTTGGATGAATCGAAGACTCATGTGGTCAGTCCGGATAATAAAAGGACGATGTTGAAGATAGTAGCGCCAATAGTTAACGAAAAAGATAATACCATATAATTCGCCTTTAGTGGGTGGGTAAGAGACCTGAGAAGCGCATAACTTCTTCGCACCGTAGGCAATTACGCGTTCTAGCCCACCCTGTTTTTGTGATAATACGCCCCCAATGGCAGCATTATCTTGACTCCAATCTGTGTCTAAAATGAACGGTTGATCACTCGAAAATTGGGGATAAGCTAAAATGGGAGCAGTGGTTAAAGCACTGCGTAATGTCAGGAAAGCTGTTTTAAATTGGTCCGTGGGAACAAAAGTGGCCTTGTCGAGAGTGCCATCCGCAGCTAGCTTGTCCGTTAAAGGCTTAGCAAGGGCTGCGAAACCCTTGATAAAACGCCGATAGTAACCCACTTTCCCGAGGAATGCCCGAGTCTCGTTACGAGTAGTCGGAAGTGGCCAGTCTTTGACCAATTTTGTGTAAGCTGCCAATGGTGCAATACCATTGGAAGAAACAGTATGACCTAGATAATCAATTTGCGAACGGAATAATTGACACTTTGGGGGCTGAAGTTTCAAACCAGCCTGCCGGTATGCTAAAAAAACTTGGCGAAGAGCATCAAAATGAGATTTAATCGAATTGCTGTGGATGATGACGTCATCGAGATAGGGTAAAGCCATAGAGGTCGGAATGCCGTGTAGCACCATTTTAACCAGGCGAGCATAAGTACTAGGACCGTTTGCCAAGCCGAAAGGAAGCCGTTTAAATTGATAACTTCCAAATGGAGTGGCAAAGGCCGTTTTTTCTTTGCTATCTGGGGAAAGTGGAACTACGTGAAAAGCGCCACTGGCATCGAGACCGGAGAAAACCGTACTGGAGGATAACCTGGCGAGGTTGTCCTCAATGTTGCCGATGGGAAAAGTGTCCCGTTTCGAAATTTTATTAAGTTGGCGAAAATCTACACACCAACGGATTTTACCATTTTTCTTTCTGACGGCCACTAGGCCAAAATTCCAAGGAGAATTAGATTCCTCGATGACGTCATGATCTTGCCATTCCTTTAATTGAGTTTGTAACTGTGGTTCTAGAGCCGGATTGACCGGTCGGTAACGCTGGTTAATGGGCGGACCATCCTCTGTATATATAGTGTGAGAGATGAGATCAGTCGTGCCGAATTCTCCCTTAAAACTAAAAATGTCCCAAAATTCGAGTAATAAAAGAGCAGCTCGTTGACGAGCAGGAAAGTCTTTTTGTAAGAGATCCGATTCCGTAAGATGGAAAGTCGATTCCAAAAATTTCAATCGAGCTGTTTGATTTTCGTCCGTCGTGGGCCCACCCAAGAGGGAGTCAGTAGAAGCCGAAGGAGGTAAGATAGGATCAGGCAATTTAAATGGAGCGGTAACTTTATTTGGAGCAGGAGTTAGATTTAACGTTGAAATGCGCCAAGGAAAGCGTGCCGCGTCTTGAGAAGAACATGTGAGATGAAAGTCACCATAATAAGTATTGGCTGGGATTTGAATATCATGACCTAATGTATTCATGATGCCCACTGTTAATGAACCCTGTTTATCAGGAAGAGCGATGCTATTAATCCACGGGTGAGCATCCCATTTATCCATAAATTGAAGGGATCCAACAATGCAACCCGAGATATTGCTCGGCATACGTTGCTTTGTAATCATAGGAGCCTGAACAGTAATTAATTTAGTTGTGCATGCAGGTACAACGACATCCTTCTCCAGAAATAACGGAGAAAGGGAGCATTCTGTAGCTCGCGGAGATGCGGCTTGTTTTAATAGGGGAATGAGTTTTCCCTGGAGAGATAATGAATCGCGAGAATGAATTTGATCAATGTTATGCCGTTTCAAAAATGGTCCAGCAATGTTCATAGGCATAGCTAAACCCTCAACCACTACAGGACGGAGCTTGAATTTGGTTGGGCAGGTGGATAATTGAACATGAATATGTCGACGAGTTTCCCCTAGAACTTTCATCGAACTGTCACTTTTGGCTGTGCCAATATGAGTCAAAGTTAAAGGTCGTAAATCAGTAGTCAAATTAAGTCCCAATTTAAGAGCGAAATCAGGACTCACAACAGTTCGCCAAGTGTTGCCTGAATCCACCAAAGCCAGCCCAGAAATATCATTGACCTTAATGGCAATATATTTACAATAAGAGCTTGCTTGTGATAAATTTCCAGTCGCACCAATGCTGTCATGAACAATAGCCGTTTGGACCGGTGTTAAAATCGGCGCCCGCGGAATTATGGGTAAAGGAGAACTTGCCTGTGATGACTCGGCAAGGCGCGAACGAGGAGTGGAAATTGTGGTGGGAGCCCGGGGCGAGAGCCCCGGACTGATTAGTTTTCCGAATGGGAAAACGTAGAATGATGGCGATGGTGAAAATGGTCCTGATGGGAGTGATCATCGGCCGAGTTAGATCGGTCGTCCTCCAACGCATTGATTCGTGGACGAAAATTTCCTCTTGAGCGGAAAAATGGACGACGGCGACCGGAAGATGATCCTCTAGAACCCCTAGAACTTCCGCGCCAGTTGGTGGAGGGAGTTCTTTGAGTCGACATCTGTGGGCGTGGTTGGCGGGATGAGTTTTGAGAGCTCATGCGGGGCGGCAGAGATGTCGAGCGCTGATTCGAAGAGGCAAACATCAAGCCAAAAGCTTTCGGATTCCTCTTGATTCGATCGATTGCGCTGGTGAACAATGTACAGTCACGAATGGGATGTGACGACATTTTGCAGAAATGGCATTTGCCGCCCTCCGGCAAGTTACGAACGCCTTGATGAAGAGCCGCCACAGTAGCATCCAGCTGGGAGATGCCGGCGGCATGTTGAGAAGGGAGAGCAGTTTTTCCATATGCGCGGTGAGCCAAATCCTGATTTCCCAAAAATTCACGAGCTTTTGTGAGCAGCTCAGTGTAACGGATGGTAGATTGATTTGGAAGTTGTTTCAAATAAAGAGAAAGTTCGAGATTGTTGATGTGCAGAGCAAATCGATCTTTGAGGACCAGCGAAGTTTCTTCTTTATGATTCCAGTCCGG
>JALZUF010000046.1 GCA_023301785.1 Alphaproteobacteria bacterium
CCTTGATGATAAAAAATGGCATGAGCACAGTAAACGCAGCAGAAATTCAAAACTTTTCTAAAGATTCAGACCATTGGTGGGATGAAAATGGACCATTTAGGCCCCTACACCTTCTAAACCCAGTCCGTCTCAATTATTTCAAACAACAAATATGCACTCATTTTGATATCAATACTGATACCTCCGCTCCCTACAAAGGCTTAGATATCATTGATGTTGGATGCGGTGGTGGCCTTGTTTGCGAACCCTTAGCAAGGCTTGGCGCAAAAGTTACAGGCATTGATGCCGACGAAAATGCGATTGAAGTTGCCACGTCTCATGCTAAACAATCTGGCCTTAAGATCAAATATGAAGCCACCTCTTCGGAAAACATGAAAAAGAAATATGATGTTGTGCTGGCATTAGAGATCATCGAGCACGTCGACAACCCTGAACTCTTTGTTCAATCTATATTCAATCTTTGCAAACCTGACGGCCTTGTTATCTTTTCAACACTAAACCGCACCCCAAAATCCTATGCGCTCGGTATTGTTGCGGCAGAACATATTGTCAAATGGGTGCCAAAAGGTACGCACGATTGGAAAAAATTCGTTAAACCATCTGAACTAGCCAAGATGATTAGAGACAATAACGCCGCCCCACAAAATGTTTGCGGCCTTATTTATAATCCATTCAGTAAAGAATTCGCCCTTCATGAAAAAAGAACGGACGTAAACTATTTCATTACGGCTACCCACGCAGATGTTACATAAAACAAAGTATGCATTCCCCCTAGCCACGATTATCTGAAAAAGCTATATTCTTACCCATGTCACGATTCTTTTTTATATTAATGATTATTGCCATGGTTGCTGTTCTTGCCTCGCTTGCCGTTGGATTATTCGGCATGGTCAAAGGCGGAGAATTCAACAAAAAATACGGGAACAAATTAATGCGTATGCGCGTTACACTTCAGGGGCTCGCCCTTGCTTTGTTTGTTTTGGCCGTATGGGCGCAAAATTCAGAATAATTAATTTACTATTTATCACCATCAGGAGTATTCCATGAAAGTCTTAGTTCCCGTTAAACGCGCCGTTGATTATAACGTCAAAATTCGCGTCAAAGCAGATGAAAGCGGTATCGAACTTAACAATGTTAAAATGTCGATGAACCCTTTTGACGAAATTGCGATCGAAGAAGCAACAAAGTTAAAAGAAGCTGGAACAGTTACAGAAATTATTGCCGTCACAATCGGCCCCGACAAAGCACAAGAAACTTTACGTACCGCAATGGCCATTGGCGCCGACCGCGGGATTTTAGTTGAAACCGACGCCCCAACAGATATTGGCGGTGTTGAGCCTTTGGCGGTTGCTAAAGCATTGAAAGCCATCGTTGAAAAAGAAAGCCCTGACTTTATTATCATGGGTAAACAATCCATTGATGATGACAGCAACCAAACAGGTCAAATGCTTGCCGCCCTTCTTGGTTGGTCACAAGGAACATTCGCATCGGACGTTGAGCTAAGCGACGGTAAAGCCGTCGTTACGCGTGAAATTGACGGTGGTTTAGAAACCATTGAAATCAAACTTCCTGCGATCATTACAACAGACCTTCGTTTGAACGAGCCACGCTATGCGTCCCTACCAAACATCATGAAGGCCAAGAAAAAACAACTTGATGTGATGAAGCCAGAAGATCTTGGCGTTGATTTCACACCACGCCTATCCGTCGTAAAAGTGTCCGAGCCACCAAAACGTCAAGGCGGCGGAAAAGTTGCCGATGTCGACGAACTAATCGAAAAACTTAAAAACGAAGCGAAAGTTATATGATGGAAGGCATCTCCATTGAACAATTAACGCCAGCACGAATGCAAGAATCAGTTGATTTGACTTGCCGTGTTTTTGGTGAAGAATGGCGTAAGTACGCTGAAGCTGATTTTGCAATCACGTTTTCAGATTACCCTAATGCTTTCTCTACATTAATTGCCATTAAAGATGATAAAATCATAGGCCTTACGCAATGCGTTTCTGCACACACTGCTGGAACTTTTACGATTGTTTGGGTTTGTGTAGAAGAAGCATTACAAGGGCAAGGGATCGGTAGTTATATCTTAAAAAAATCTTGTCTACATATTGAAACAGAATTTTTAAAAGGAAGCTCAGGTACTGTTTTTCTAGCAACAGATAAACCTGAATTCTATGAAAAAGCAGGCTTTGTAAAAGGACCTGAAATACATTCAGGAGACTTACTGATGATTAAAATAATAAAAGGAAACAAATAATGTCGATCCTCATTCTTGCAGAACATGATCATAAATCTATAAAACCAGTTACCTTAAACGTGGTTGCCGCGGCACTTAAAATTGATGCCGATGTCCACGTCCTTGTTGCAGGAACAGATTGTGCAAGCGCCGCAGATGCCGCCGCAAAAATAAACGGTGTCACCAAAGTTTTAAAATGTGACGCACCAGAGCTTTCACATCGCTTAGCGGAAAACGTTGCACCTGTTATCGTTGAGTTGGCTGGTGGGTATTCCCACATTCTTGCCCCAGCAACAACATTTGGTAAAAATGTTATGCCACGCGCCGCTGCATCACTCGACACACAACAAATTTCTGATATCTCGGCGATCATTGATGCCGACACGTTTGAGCGTCCATTTTATGCTGGAAATGCCATCGCAACCGTTAAATCATCTGACGATAAAAAAGTGATTACTGTTCGCGGTACAGCCTTTGATCCTGTGGATGCCGAAGGTGGGAGTGCGAGTATCGAAGATGTTACCTCTAAAGGTGATGCTGGCTTATCAACATTTGTAAAACAAGAGTTATCCGAAAGTGATCGTCCAGAATTAACAGCGGCGAAAATCGTTGTTTCAGGTGGGCGCGCCTTAGGATCAACAGAAAATTTTGAACTGATTGAAAAATTAGCTGATAAATTAGGCGCCGCTATCGGTGCCTCTCGCGCTGCCGTTGATGCAGGTTACGTTCCAAACGATTACCAAGTTGGTCAAACAGGTAAAGTTGTTGCGCCTGAGCTTTATATTGCTATCGGTATTTCTGGTGCTATCCAACATTTGGCTGGTATGAAAGATTCAAAATATATCGTTGCGATCAATAAAGACGAGGAAGCTCCTATCTTCGGCATAGCCGATTATGGCCTTGTCGGTGATCTATTTGATATCGTACCGGAACTTACAGAGAAGCTATAG